>CAYIZF010000014.1:0-8518 GCA_964367825.1 uncultured Gammaproteobacteria bacterium
TAAATCCAGGTAGATAATCTATTGGGGTATAAGGTATAAAATATTATTACTGAGCGAGTGTTTGTTTCGTAGAGCAAAATTAACTTTAGTTAATTTTGCCACAGAAACAAACTAGCGAAGAAATAATAATTTTATACCGAATCCCTAATGAGCGATAACGGAACGGAAAAAAAGATTTCCTTAATTTCCATGAAAAAATATTAATTACTATCCAAATAATCCTGAAGGATTATTGTCGCGGCGATTTCGTCACGGCTTGCCACTTCTTTTTTCGCTCCCCCAAGCGCATCCGCCGCCAAACTACTTAGTCGTTCATCAAGAAAAACCACCGGTTTTCCGCCCTTTTTCTTTAAATTTTCAACAAAATTAAGCCAAAGAGGATTATTAGCCGCCTCGCCGCTCATCTTTCTCGGACTACCAATAACGATTTCATCAATCTCTTCCTCTTCGATAACTTCTAATAATTCATTTAAAGTAGCGACTGTCTTAAAAGGCAAAGCTAAAGAAGTTTCCTCGTCCGCTAAAGCGAGCCCGATTCTCTTCTCTCCCCAATCAACTCCTAAATATTTTTTGCCTTCCATATTTTTTTAAACTATGTTCTATTTAGTTAAAATCTCTACACCATGCCCGGTAACCGCAACCGTATGCTCAAAATGAGCGCTTAAAGAATTATCAGCGGTTAAGACCGTATAACCGTTACGTGCCATTTTAACGCGCCAATCGCCCATATTTATCATTGGTTCAATAGCAATCACCATTCCCGGTTTTAAAACAATATTTTCTTCCGAATCTTCATCAATTTCAAAATTAAAAACATCCGGTTCTTCATGAGAATAATAACCAACACCATGCCCGACTAAATCGCGCACAACGCCATAGCCATGGTCTTCAGCATAATATTCAATCGCGCGCGCGATATCATTAAGCTTTCTTCCCGGTTTAACCATCTTTATTCCCCGATATAAGCATTCTTCGGAGACTTGCAAAAGTTTTTTTACCTCCTTACTTATTTTTCCGGCCGGCACAGTCGTGCACATATCCGTATAAAAACCGCCATTTTTCGAATGTTTATTAATCGGGGCTTTAAATTTTTTTTGAAGTTCAGGAACTACCGGCCACTCCATCCCGATATCAAGATCAACAATATCCCCTTCTTTTATTATTCTATCCGGCAGGGCGCCGCCATGAACAACTTCATTATTTATCGACACGCAGACACCGGAAGGAAAAAGAATTCCTCCACCCATCGGATAGTTCTTAAAAGCCGGGACTCCACCAATTTCTCTAACACTCTTATCAAATATCTCTTCAATATAAGCAGTTGAGGCTCCCGGTTTAACTTCTTTAGCTAAACGAGCTAAAATAGCGGATAGGCGCTTACCGCCCTCCTTAATCATTCTGATTTCGTCTTTTGTTTTTATATAAATCATATTACTGCTTAAATGTTCCTAAAAGCTCTCTAAGATCATCAAGGTCGTTAACGGATAGACCGAGCTCTAAGCGTTTTTCATAAAGACGATGTGTATCGCGTCTAATATTATAATCAGAAGGCTTAATTCCTCGACGTCTTTTCTCTTTATATTTTTTTATAATATCAAAAATCAAATCCTGATTGTCTTTTAAATTTTTTAAAGACGGATTTGTTCTAAATAAACGATCAAGTTTTTGATCTATTTGATAATCGGTTAAATCTTTGGCTTGTTGAGCGATATCTGATAGACTCATATATTATATTATTATGAATAATTAATATAATTATACCATAAAAAAAGGCGGCAATAAAGCCGCGCTTTTTATATTCTTAAACAAAATTCAAAATTAGATTCCGTCGTATTCACGCATGGTGAGTTGAGCCTGGATCTGTTTAACTGTTTCAATAACTACGGAAACGACAATGAGTAAACTAGTACCACCGATTGAATAAGCCTGAATACCGGTAAAATATTTCATGATTAAAGGTAAAACAGCAATCACACTAAGAAATAGAGCGCCAACTAAAATAATCTTATGCGCAGTACTGGATAAATAATCACTTGTCGCTTTACCTGGTCTGATGCCTGGAATAAATCCACCTTGCTTCTGAAGATTTTCCGCAATTTGAGCTGGATGAAAAATAACTTCGGTATAAAAATAAGTAAAGGCAAATACCAAAACAAAATAAGAAATACCGTAGAACAACTGATTATTAAAAAGTTCAATTGTCCAATTAGCCATATTAACAATCCAAGCGCTCTTCGCGTGAATTAAGAATTGAGCAACCATTGATGGAAATAAAACAACGGAAATAGCAAAAATAATCGGGATAACACCGGCCATATTAACGCGTAAAGGTAAATGAGTGCTGGAACCACCAAAAGTTCTATTACCTCTTATCTGACGAGCATATTGAACCGGAATATTGCGCTGGCCCTCGTTTATAATAACCACACCAACAATTGTTATTATAGCGATAGCGACAAAACCAATTAACATAAATAACTGAGATTGGTCGAAGGTCAACATAATCTGTTGAACGGTTTGCAATAAACCAGAAACAATTCCAGCGAAAATCAATAAAGAAATACCATTACCAACTTTTTTCTCTGTAATTAATTCACCAAGCCACATCAAGAGTATTGTACCGGCAGTAATAGTTAAAATAACAACACCGAAATCAAATGGGCTTACTTGTTCCATAATACCGGAAGCGCTGTTGCGAAGCAAAGTAATCATACCATAAGCTTGCATGGCCGCAAGCGGAACAGTTAACCAACGTGTCCACATATTTATCTTCTGGCGTCCAGCTTCTTCTTTCTGCATTTCTTCAATAGACGGAACAATCATGCCTAAAAGCTGGAAGATAATCGATGAAGTAATATAAGGAGCAACACCCATCATGACGATAGAAAAGTTCTCCATGCCGCCGCCAGCAAAAACATTCATTAACCCTAAAACCTGGTTAGAGGCGAATAAATTTTTCAAAGCGATTGCGTTAACTCCCGGAACAGGAATATGCGCCGCCAGACGGAAGATAACTAACATACCAAGCACAAACAGGATGTTATTTCTTAAGTCTCGCGCTTTCCAAATTTGTTCTAATTTATCGAACATATGGTTCTAACTTATTTAATCTGGCTTTTTACTGACTCACTTAAACTAACTTTTTCAAAAGTAACTTTAACGGTTAATTTTTCTTTACCTAATATCTTTACCGGTAATTCTGCAGAGTTAATTAACTTTTTAACTGCCAAGATAACTGGGCTAACGATTTCACCATCTTTAAAGTTTCCGTTAATAGTCTTAACGCTTACTACCTGGTTCTTTGGCTTATCAGATTTAAAACCGCGAACTTTCGGAGTAGACAATAACTGTTTGCGCATACCTAAGCGCTTTAAATTACTAACACCGGAACGAGCCTTTTGTCCTTTAAGACCTTTGGTACTATAAGTACCGTGTCCGGAAGCGTTACCGCGGCCGATTCTTTTTATTTTTTTTGCCGAACCCTTGGCTTTTTTTATAGTATTAAGTGATAACATATTGATATAAATTCAATTTTAAAAACGCTTAATTTTTATTTCTTTTCTTCTTTCTTTTCTTCTTTCTTTTCTTCCTTTACTCCCTTAACCTCAACGCGACGTAAACTTCGTAAGGCTTCAATCGTACAACGAGCATTATTAATTTTATTATTAGTACCTAATGTCTTGCTGGTAACATTTTTTACCCCCGCTAATTCTAAAATAACACGTGTAACACCACCAGCAATAACACCGCGTCCTTTTTTGGCCGGTTTTAATATTAATCTAGCTGCTCCTAATTTTAAAATAACCGAATGAGAAATAGTTTCGTTAACAGTCTGAACATTAACCATGTCTTTCTTAGCGCGATTAACTGCTTTATTAACAGCCATAGTAACATCGGCTCCCTTGCCTAATCCAACACCAACATTTCCTTTTTTATCACCAATAGCAACACAAGCGCGAAAATTCATTCTTTTTCCTCCAGCCATAACACGAGTAACACGCGCAACTTCTAAAATGCGTTGTTCCATTTCATCCTTTGGACGATCATCACGGCGATCTCCTCTTCTCGGACCACGATTTTCAGAATTGGCGCCACGACCACGTTTTTGGCCGCCACCATAAATATCAGAGGCGACGGTAGCTGCTGCTCCCTCCGCGAATTCCTTAGCTTTATTTTCGGTTGTATTTTTTTTAACTTCAGACATATTAATTATAATTAAAATTGCAAACCACCTTCACGAGATCCTTCAGCAGCCGCTTTAACGCGACCGTGATATTTATAAGAACTGCGATCAAAAACAACTTTAGTAATATTTAAAGCTTTCGCCTTACTAGCGATTAATAGCCCTAATTCTTTACTTAAATCAATTTTAGCAGCTTTGGTTTTTAGTTCGATCGTCGAAGCGCTTGCTAAAGTTTTTCCCGCTAAATCATCAATGATTTGCAAGAACATTCCGCGATTAGAACGAAAAACACTTAAACGTGGAACGTCAGCAGTTCCGGAAATCGTTGAACGAACCTTGGCATGGCGACGAATATTTTTCTGATTTTTTGCCTTATTTTTATCCATATAATTAATTCACAATTAATTTCTTCTAATTATTTGCCTTTTGTAGCCGCTTTTCCAGCCTTACGTCTAATAATTTCATCAATATATTTAACACCTTTACCTTTATAAGGTTCCGGCTTGCGTATTTTTCTAATTTGAGCAGCCACTTCTCCAACAGTTTCCTTATTAACTCCACTTATAGAAATAACATTTCCTTCAACGGCAGCAGTAATACCAGCCGGCAACTTAAATTCAATCGGATGAGAAAAACCTAAACTCATGTTTAATTTTCCCGGAACAGCTGCGGCACGATAACCAACACCATTAATTTCTAATTTTTTTGTAAAACCAACACTTACTCCAACAACTGCATTTCGTACTAAACTCCAAACTAAACCCCAAATCGCACTAGCGTTCTTAGCTTTTTTATCATAAGGAGCGATTATAATTTCATCATTTTCAACTTTAACTTCAATTAAAGGATTAATCTTGGTTGTTATTTCACCCTTTGGTCCCTTTAAAAATATCTCCTTATCTTTGATTGTCGCCTGAACTCCGGTTGGGAGTTTAATTGGCAGTTTTCCTAAACGTGACATATAAATAAAATATTTATTGATTATTAAAAAATTTCTCCTAAAACTTCACCACCAGTTTTCTGCTTCTTAGCTTCTTTATTAGTCATAATTCCCTTAGAAGTAGAAAGAATAGCAATACCAAAATTATTCAAAACCGTCGGGATTTCTTCCTTGTTAACATAAATTCTTAAGCCTGGACGGCTAACACGATTTATGCCGCTAATTTGCGGTTTACCATTCTTATGATATTTTAATTGAATTTTTAATTCATCGAAACGATTATGTTTGCCATCAAGGCCGCCAGGAATAACCTCGGCTTTTTTAATCCAACCCTCTGCCTCAAGTATTTTTGCTACTTCAAGCTTCAGTTTAGAAACCGGCAAAACAACCTCCGTTTTTTTAACGGCGGAAGCGTTTCTAACTCTTGTAAACATGTCTGCGATGGGATCCATCATATTTTTAGTAAATCTTAATAACTTATTACCAGCTGGATTTTGTGATACCCGGCAAATCGCCGTTATCCGCTAGTTCACGAAAACAAATGCGGCACAATTTAAAATCACCGATAAAACCGTGATTACGGCCACAACGCCAGCAACGATTTATTTTGCGGGTAGAAAATTTCGGTTTTCTTTTTGCTTTTACAATTAATGCAGTTCTTGCCATATATTTAAATTATTTGCTTTCTTTTTTAAATGGGAAGCCAATCTGACGGAAAAGTTCCAAACCTTCGGCCTTATTCTTAGCATTAGTCGCTAAACAAATTTCTAGACCGAACATATTATCAACATCTTCAACATGAATTTCCGGGAAAGAAACGAATTCTTTAAAACCGACAGTCATATTACCGGTTCGATCAACCGCCTTCTCAGTAATACCGCGGAAATCACGAACACGAGGGAAAGTAATGCTAACTAATTTTTCAACAAAGTCATACATTCTATCACCACGTAAAGTTACTTTGGCGCCGATAGTTAATCCTTCTCTGATTTTAAAAGCGGAAATAGATTTTTTAGCTTCGGTAAAAACAGCTTTCTGGCCACTGATAGTAGTTAATCCTTTCAAAACGCTAGCCATAAATTCCTTTTCTTTAGAATGATGGCCAAAACCAACGTTAATCACAACCTTTTCCAAGTGAGGAACCAATTGAACGTTTTTATAGCCGAATTCCTTCTGTAAGGCCGGAGCTATTTCTTTTTTATATTTATCTTTTAATCTCATATGATTTATATTATTCGATTGTTTCCTGGCATTTTTTACAAACTCTCATTTTTTTGCTCTTTCCACCTTCAAGTTTTAAAGTTTTAAAACCAACTTTAGTGGCCTTTCCACATTTAGGGCAAACAAGTGCGACATTTGATAAGTTTATAAAAGCTGGAAATTCAATTCTCTGCCCCTTTTCTCCGTTACGATTTGGTCTTAAATGCTTAATAAGCAAATTTAAACCTTCAACGCTAACGCGTCCATCTTCAGGAGAAACCTGCAGAACCTTACCGATTTTACCTTTATCTTTACCGGCAAGAATTTTTACTTTGTCGTTCTTTTTGATATTCATATTATTTCTTAATCGTATTTGTTTACAAAACCTCAGGGGCAAGCGAAGCAATTTTTACAAAGCCGGCTTTTCTTATTTCACGAGCAACCGGGCCAAAGATACGAGTTCCTTTAGGATCTTTCTTTTCGACATCATTAATTATAACAGCAGCATTATCGCTGAAACGTAAGTAGGAACCGTCAGCGCGACGGATTTCTTTAGCAGTGCGGACAACAACGGCTTTGACCACGTCTCCTTTTTTAATAGCGGCGTGAGGAGTAGCACTTTTTACAGCTCCAATAATAATATCGCCAACATGCGCATAGCGTCTCTTTGTTCCACCTAAAACTCTGATGCACATAATTTCTTTGGCACCGGAATTATCGGCTACTTTTAAATATGTTTGTACTTGAATCATATATTTGTATCTTGCTTCTTGGAATAATTACTTAATTACTCTCCAACGTTTATCTCGGCTAAGTGGGCGGCATTCAATAAAAGAAACTTTATCGCCAACTTTATGTTCATTCTTCTCATCATGAACTTTATAACGACGGCTAGAAGTAAATCTCTTTTTATATTTCGGATGGACCTTAATAGTTTCAACTTTGACAATAATAGTCTTGTCGTTCTTATCACCAACAACAACTCCGCTGAATTTTTTAACAATGGTTGCCGGTTTAACTTTTTTTTCTATTGTCTGTGTTTTTTTAGCGGGCATATTATTATTTATTTAATAACGTTAAAATCTGAGCAATTAAACTACGAGTCACGCGAATTTCGCGGACATTTTTTAACTGCTTATTAGAATCCTTAAAACGTAATTCACGCAATTTTTCTTGATTTACGCTTAATAATTTTTCTAACTCTTGGCTATTTTTTGTTGTTAGTTCTTTAAATTCCATATTTTTATTCGGACGCTAATAAATTACTTTTTGCTAATAAACTGGCATTTTACCGGCAGTTTGTGGCCGGCTGATTCCATCGCTTTTTTAGCGGTTACCTCATCAAGACCTTCCATTTCAAACATAACCATACCAGGTTTAACAATCGCGACATAATAATCGACAGCACCTTTTCCTTTACCCATTGGGATTTCTCCTCCATGAGAAGTAACCGGTTTATCAGGGAAAATTCTAATCCAGATTCTTCCGCCTTTCTTTATATACTTAGTCATAACTCGGCGAGCTGATTCAATCTGGCGAGCAGACACCCAGCAAGCAGTCAAACTTTTTAAGCCATAGCTGCCGAAACTTATATTTAAGTTACGAGTAGCTTTTCCGCCGCGACTTCTCTTATGGTCTTTTCTCCATTTTGTTTTCTTTGGCATTAACATATATCAAAACGTTATTTTATATATTAGTTGGCAATCACTTCGCCTTTTTGAATTTCTTTTTCAAATACTTCACCCTTATAAACCCAAACTTTTATTCCGATAGCGCCATAAGTTGTATTAGCGGCTCCACGAGCATAATCAATATCGGCTCTTAAAGTTTGTAACGGGACTTTTCCGGAAACAAGTTTTTCCGTGCGAGCAATTTCTGCGCCATTTAAACGTCCGGAAATAACTACCTTAACGCCTAAAGCGCCTGCTCTTTCCACTTTACCGATTGCTTGCTTCATAACTTTGCGGAAAGGCATTCTTTTTTCGATATCTAAAATCATCGATTGAACAATAATCTGAGCGCTAAGATTAGGACGACTAGCTTCTTTAATATTTAAATTAATTTCACCCATACGGAAATTCTTTAAGAATTTTGTATGTAATTTTTTCTTTAAATCTTCGACGCCATTACCACCACGACCAATAATCAAACCCGGTTTAGCGGTTGAAACAGTAATTTCTATTTTATTCAAACTA
>CAYIZF010000015.1:0-8431 GCA_964367825.1 uncultured Gammaproteobacteria bacterium
AAATAGAGAAATGTGATAAGGAACAGGTTCTTGATTCTAAGTCTAGCTGTTTTAATGGAGTTTTTTGGGGAAATGAGACCGTAGATTCTTGCAGTATGTTTTCCGATGAATCTGCCCGCCAGATTTGTGTTGATTCGGTTAATTTAAGAATTATCTTAGAAAAAAACAAAAATAATTGTTCGGAAATAAAAGATGCTTCCCTGAAAACATTTTGCGACCAGCATTTTATTCCCGGAGATTTTGATAAAGACGGCTTATTTGATGCCGAAGAATCGAAAATCGGTACTAACCCTTATATAGCCGATACCGATGGCGATAGTTATAATGATAAAGACGAAATTGATAAAGGATATAATCCTTGCGGGGAAGGGCTGATGCCGACATCGGCAAGATTACTTGAAGTTTGTGATGTGCTTACAAAATAAAAAATAAATTGATTTATATATGCAATCGGTTATGAAATTAGATAAAAAGAAAACAATTATTATCGCTTCGTCCGTTATTGTTCTGCTTTTGATTATATTTTTGATAATTTTTCTGGTAAAGAAAAATGGAAATTTAGCAGGAACGGATATAAATGAGCCGGAAATTTTCGCGCCGGATTTTTTAAGCGTTGAAGAAAAAACTAGATTAGGCATCCCAACAGAAATGAAAATACAGGCAATGATGCGCGATGAAAATGGTACAGTTACAATTTATAAGATTATTAAGAGTGATGCGGACATTATTGATCCGGAAAAAGTCGAATCAATTAATCCGCAAACCTTAGAACGCTAGCCAATAAGAAGATTATTCGTTATAATTTAAATAATTAATCAATTTTAATAAAAGATAATATGTTTAACGATCTTACTAATCAAACAAATCCTAATCGCCAAGAAGTTGATGATATTTTTGCGGATACGGATAAGTCGGCTACAAACGGGACTCAACCCGATATTGAAATCCGTAATGTCGGATTAGCCTCTACTGGTGAAGTTTCAGCACCAGAAGATAGACAGGCGCCAGATAAACGCAACTATTTGAAGTTGATTATTATAATTACTTTATCGTTAGCGGTTATCGGTGGTGTTTATCTTGTTTATTCTAAAATACTTAAAGGAAACGGGAATAATAATTTAGAGCCGGTTATTAATGAACAAGAAACAGAAATTACCCCAGTCAATTCCGAAGAAGTTCAGACAGAAAACTCAGCACAAAATCAGAAGGAAAATAATTTTGTCGATTCGATTCCAGGGGTTAATGTTACTCCAGTAGTCACTCCAACGGATACAGCCACTTCTTCAGAAACAGCCACTTCCTCAGAAGTAGTTATCCCGTTAGAAGGAGAAAATGTTATCCCGGAAGAAACAGAGGTTGTTAAGCCGATAGTATCAACGGTTGATTCCGATAGCGACAGTTTAACTGATGAAGAAGAAATGGTTGCCGGCACAAATATTAATGTTATTGATACTGATAATGATGGTTTAAGCGATTACGAAGAAGTAAAGATTTATCAAACAAATCCTTTAAGTGCCGATACCGATGGCGATGGTTATTTAGATGGAGTAGAGGTTAAAAGTGGATATGACCCAAAGAAAATTGGAGCTAAGCTTTCTGAAAATTCAGCAATAAAATAGTTCGGTGGTTATTATGTTAAATAACTTTGAACAAAAAAATCGGCCACGGTCTGATATTCCTGGTGGAAATGTTAAACGTCGCAATCTTTCGCTCAATCTCCATACCATGCCGCAGACTGTTACTGGCCACTGGAAAAAGTGGCTAGTTTTGGGTTTTATAATCCTAGTGGTGTTTATTGGTTTTTCTATTTGGCTTTATTCTTTTGTTCAATAAATTATGTTTAATAAAAATAACATTGAAAAATTGAATAAAAATGAAGAAACAACCGAACAAATAAATCAGGATTTTTTTGTTCATAACATGCCAAGTTTACAGGATTTTAATAAAGAGTCGGTTTCTGATACGCGCTTAGTCTCAGGTGGAGAACTTCTTTCTGGTTTAGAGAAGCCGAAACATAATTTTAAAGCCGCTGGAGTGTTTATTATATTTGGTGGATTGATACTTATTGGTGGGTTAATTTACGCTAGTTACGTTTTTATTATTAAGCCTCAGACATCAACTGCGCCTATTGTAACAACCGTAGAACCGGTGCAGAATCCTAGCAGTATAATTGACACGATTAATGCAAATCGAGAGGTTGAAGTAAAAGAAGAAACATCGATAATTGATACAAATATTATTGCTACCACAACACCGGTTATTCTTGACTTAGCAACGTCTTCCGCTTCTTCAACTATTGAAGAAAATATTAAAAATAAACAAGCGACTGCGGCACCAATAATTGATTCTGACAATGATGGGCTTTATGATGACGAAGAGGAATTTTTAGGAACAAACCCAGAGATGATAGACACAAATAGCAATGGTTATGCTGATTTATTAGAAATAAATAATGGTTATGATCCGGCTGTTTCTGGAAAATTAAGTTCAAATACAAATTTAGAAGAATATTCTAATCAGACATTTAATTATAAAATTTTATATCCAAAGGCTTGGAAAGTTAGCACCTTAGATAATAATGCTTTGATTATTTTTACTGCCCCTGATAATTCTATTGTACAAGTTTCTGTCCAAGAGAATTCTGATAGACAAGGGATTCTTGGTTGGTATGGAAATATGTTCTCAGGGGAGGCGCTTACTTATGATAAACTAAAATCAATGGATAGTTGGGAGGGTATTTGGGGAGGTGATAATATTAATTTCTATTTAACTGATAGAGCGAAAGAAAATATTTATGTTATTTCTTTTATTTCTCCGGCTGATGGACGCATGGCTTATCCAAATATTTATAGCTTAATGATAAATTCTTTAACGATAAATTAAGTTTACTTAGAAATTAAAAAAAACGAGGTTTTAACACCTCGTTTTTATGTCGCTTTATTTTTTTATTATCTTATCGATTATTCCGTAGTTTTTAGCTTCTTCTGCGCTCATATAATGGTCACGGTCGCTGTCATTTTCCACGGTGGTGATTTTTTGGCCGGTGTGGAATGATAAAATTTTATTCATTTTATCTTTAGTTTTAAGGATATGTTCCGCATGGATTTTTACATCCGAAGCTTGTCCTTCTGTTCCGCCCATTACTTGATGGATTAGAACTTCACTGTTTGGTAAAGCGAATCTTTTCCCTTTTTCACCAGCAGCCAAGAGAACGGATGCCATTGAAGCGGCCATCCCAATACAAATAGTTGAAACCGGGGATTTAATGTATTGCATCGTGTCGTAAATCGCTAATCCGGCCGAGACAGAGCCTCCGGGGGAATTAATGTAGAATTTTATGTCTTTGCTGCTATCCTCGGCGTCTAAAAATAAGAGCTGAGCAATAACAATATTAGCCGTATGATCATCTATCGGCTCGCCGAGAAAGATGATTCTATCTTTTAAAAGGCGGGAATAAATGTCATAGGCTCTTTCGATTTGACCTTCTTTTTCAATTACCGTAGGTATTAATGGCATATTTTTATAGATTATTAGTAAGATTATTATAAATAAAATAGGCTTTTTTGTAAAGACTAAGGCTTGATTTTTCTTTTTATTTGTTCTAAGATTCTTAAAGTTATAGTTAATATAAATTTTAATATTATGTCATTCACGCAAAAATTCTCGAAATTATCAGTCCGAGCTAAAGCCGGATGGATTTTAGCGGTTATTATTGTTTTTATTATTTTCGTCGGCCTGGCTGTCGGAGGTAATTATTATAATAATTTTGCTAAAAATTTAGCAGAAAAAACTAATCAAACAGTTGTTTTGCCTTTAGTTAAAGAAATTCCTTTTACCCTTGGTTTAGATCTTCAAGGTGGAACTCACTTAGTTTATAAAGCTGATGTGTCTAATATTCCTGAAGTTGATAGAGCAGGCGCCTTAGAATCAGTTAGAGACGTTATTGAACGTCGCGTTAACGGTTTCGGCGTCAGCGAACCTCTTGTTCAGGTTAACCGAGGAATTAATGGCGAATATCAAGTAATCGCCGAATTAGCTGGTATAAAAGATGTAAAAGAGGCCATTAAACTCATTGGAGAAACTCCTATTCTTGAATTTAAGGAGCTTGATATGGATTCTGTTACAGCTGCTGGCACATCTTCTGAAAATGTATCTGCTGATTGGAAAAATACTGAATTGACGGGGAAATATTTAAAACGAGCAACTTTGCAATTTAACCCAAATGTCGGTACTCCGGAGGTTTCTTTAGAGTTTAATGATGAGGGAGCTAAAATGTTTGAAGATATCACGGCTCGCAATATTAATAAACCGGTCGCGATATTCCTTGACGGTTACCCAATAAGTACGCCAACAGTTGATGAAAAAATTACTGGCGGTTCTGCTAGTATTTCCGGTAGATTTACTACTGAAGAAGCAAAATTATTGGTTAATCGTTTAAATTCAGGAGCTTTACCCGTTCCAATTTCTCTTATTTCTCAAAAAACAGTCGAAGCTAGTCTCGGCTCCGAATCAATTAGTGATAGTATGCAGGCTGGTTTGCTAGGTTTGTTATTGGTCTCTATCTTTATGATTCTTTTCTATCGTTTGCCGGGTGTTTTGTCTGTTTTATCATTAATGGTTTATGGTCTAACCATTTTAGCTATCTTTAAAGCCTTACCGGTTTGGTTTTCTTTATTGTTAGTTATCGCCATGATTGGTCTGGTTTATTACACATTTAATGAATTAAAGATATTTAATGGTGCTTTAGCGATTCTGTTTTCGATTATCGGTGTAATTTTATTTGTTTTTGCCCAACAGGCAATTACTTTAACTTTGTCTGGCATCGCCGGATTTATTCTTTCTATTGGTGTGGCCGTTGATGCAAATATTTTGATTTTCTCTCGTACTCGGGAAGAATTAAAAATAGGGAAGTCGGTTAGTCAGGCGGTTGAAGATGGCTTTAAGCGTGCTTGGCCGTCAATTCGTGATGGTAATGTTTCAATTATTATAACTTGTTTGATTTTGATGTTCTTTGGCACCTCAACGATTAAAGGATTCGGAACAACTTTATTTATCGGCGTAGCCGTTTCTATGTTTAGCGCTATTGTAATTACCCATACCTTATTTGTTGTTATTCTTGGCGATTGGTTAGATAAAAAAACTTGGCTTTTAGGTGTTAAAAGACAAAAAATTGAAGAAAATAAATAATAATTAAACATATGAATTACCAGATAATTAAAAATAGAAAGTTTTTTCTATCTTTATCAATTTTAGCAGTTGTCGGTTCAATTTTAGCTCTTATTTTTTGGGGCTTAAATTTCGGAGTTGATTTTGCCGGAGGAAGTTTAATGGAAGTTAAGTTTGATAATTATCAAGCAACCGTGACGGAAATTCAAGATAGCTTAAAGGATGCTAATCTTCAAAATTTAACTATTCAGCCTACTCAAGATTCCGCTATTTTGCGCTTTAAAGAAGATTCAGAAGTTATTCATCAAGCGGTTTTGGGCGGTTTGCAAAATTTAGCTGAAGCCAAAAAAACAACTATGACCGAATTACAATTTGATTCCGTTGGTCCTTCTATTGGTCAGGAGTTAAAGAGTAAATCTTTTAATTCGGCTTTTATCGTTCTTTTGGCAATTATTCTTTATATTTCTTTAGCTTTCCGCAAAGTTTCAAGACCGATTTCTTCTTGGAAATACGGAGTTACCGCTATTATTGCTCTATTTCATGATGTTTTGGTCACCTTGGGGGTTTTCTCAGTTTTAGGACATTTCTATGGTATTGAAATAAATACGCCTTTTATTGCTGCTATTTTAACAGTTTTAGGCTATAGCGTTAGTGATACTATTGTTGTTTTTGATCGTATCCGTGAAAATTTACCTAAGAGTCAAGATAATTTTGAAGACACCATTAATCGCAGTGTTAACCAGACAATAGTTCGCTCTATTAATACTTCACTTTCTTCAATCTTAGCTTTAGCCGCTATTTTATTCTTCGGCGGCAACACAATCAAAGATTTTGCTCTTGCTTTAGTAGTTGGTATTTTTGTAGGTACGTATAGTTCAATTTTTATTGCTAGTCCGATATTGGTTGTTTGGGAAAAAGCGATGCATCGCAAAAAATAGTTAAATATTGAATAAAAAATATAAAAAAGGGCTGTTTTCAGCCCCTTTTTTATTTGGTATAATAATAAGATGAAACAAAGGTTAAAAATAAATGGCAAGGAAATTATTGATTTACTGATAGAGTTTTCTTATCTGGCGGTTATTTTTACTGTGCCAATTTATTTCGCGGTTGCTTTTCCGACGTATAACATTTTTGAGTTAAATAAATTATTTTTCTTCAAGATTTTTATCTGGTTATTGTTTTTTTTAACAGCGATCAAGCTAGTTTTTTATCGAATTGAGTTTCCGTTTAAAAAATATTTTCTTTTTCCGGCGATATTTATTGCCGGATTGGGCATAACATTATTTTTTTCCATAAATCCTCAACAATCATTTTTTGGTTCTTATGATTGGCAGGAAGGATATTTAAGTTATTTATTTTATTTTGTTTGGTTTGTTCTGGTCCTGTTTAATTTGCGGACGATCAATAATAATTGTTCTAAAGACGACTGCGCCGACAGTTGGCAAAAGCGAATTAACCGAATCATTATTACGATTTCCATTTCCAGTTTTGTGGTTTCTATTTACGGTATATTGCAAATAATGGGAATAGATTTTTTGTCTTGGCCGGAAGACCCATTGATTACCAAGCGCACAATTTCAACTTTTGGCCAGCCTAATTTTCTAGCTTCCTGGCTGTTATTAGTTATTCCTTTGGGTATTTATTCAATTTATAAAAGTAAGAAATTTTTATTTAGATTTTTTTATCTTTTGATTTTAACGGCGGAGTTATTTTGTCTATTTTTTACTTCCAGCCGTGGCGGCTTAGTGGCTTTTGGGTTTGTCTGTCTGCTGTTTATTGTTTACTTAATATTTTTTACCAACCTAAAGAAAATTCATAAAATTTTTATTTGTTCGGGCCTAGCAATTATTTTAGTCTCGGGGTTTGTCGGTTTAAATATCTTTTCTCCGGGGCGCATCAGTGGTTTATTAGATTTTAAATCCGGGAGTCTGGCCGCTCGAATTAACTTTTTCTCTGCGGCCGCTGATGCGATCACAAAAAAACCGATTTTCGGATACGGTTTGGAAAATAGTGGCGAGGTTTTTATCAGTTATTATCAGCCTGATTGGGGTATTTATGGTAATGTTAGTGCCTCGACTGATCGCGCGCATAATTTGATTTTGGATATAGTTCTTTTTACCGGTTTTTTGGGTTTAATATTATTTATTATTTTATATTATTGTTTTTTCCGCTTAGCCACTGATAATATTAATCAGGGAAAAATGAAGGAGTTATCTCTCGCTCTTTTATTAGGCGCATCCGCCTATCTGTTGTCATTAATGTTTAGCTTTACGATTGTTTCCGGCGAAGTTTATTTTTGGTTCTATTTGGCTATTTTGGCAGTGATTAATATTGACCAAAATGTTTCGGGAAAAATTGAGCTGCGCAATTTTAAAAAATGTTTTTTGCCGATTAAAGTCTCTTTGGTTTTAATTATTTTTTTGGTTTCCGGTTGGGGAGTTTATTATGAATTTCGGGTTTTGGCCGCCGATCATTATTTTAATAAACTTTTCTATACTTTAACGGAAAAACAATATTTTGCCGCTCTGCTTTTAGATGATTATATCGATGAGGCCGCCCTTAATCCGGTTAATCAGGATAATTATAACCGTTTTTTAGGGGATAAGCTTAGTGATTTTTATCCGCAGATAAACGAACTTGCGCCAAAAAAAGTTGTTTCGGAAAAATTAGCGGAATTAGAAAAAGAAATTTCTGATAAGGGGTATCAAAATATTTTAATTAAAGGAAAAATCAATACCGTGTTAGAAAATTATCCTTTAGCGGAAAAATATTTTTTTGAAGTTACGAAGAAAACTCCATATTGGCCGAAGACTTATTTAGAATTGGGAAATTTATTTATAGAAGAAGGGAAAACTAAGGAAGCGATTATAAATTATCAGCTAGTTAATAAAATTTTACCTGATACTAATAATAGTCGCTTAAATGATGCCCATCGAGAAGTTGTTAAATCATATCGAAAAACAATTTTTAAACAGTTGGGCGATATTTATTTTAAAAAAGGAGATTTCCAAGAGGCAGAAAAAAATTATCAAGAGGCTTATTTTAATAGTGTCGATGATTTTACTCTATTAAAAAATATTGCCGATACTTATTATCTGCGCGGTGATTTTGCTAAAGCTTTAGAATATAATTTACGGGGATTAAAAAGAAATCCAGGGGACTATAGCTGGTATTTATCAACCGCTTTGATATATAAAGAAATGAGAAACGTGGATGAGGCAAAAAAATATTTTGATTTTGCACTTGAACTTGCGCCGGAGGATGA
>CAYIZF010000016.1:0-8188 GCA_964367825.1 uncultured Gammaproteobacteria bacterium
GTTAAAATCAATTTAATAGCAAAAAAATGAAAACAATTAGCTCAAACTATATCAGAAAATAGAAAAAAAATCAAATCTTAATTTTTGGCTAATTTTAATAAATAAACATCGCATCCCCATAACTGAAGAAGCGGTAACGCTGTTTTACAGCCTCAAGATAGGCAATTTGTATCTGTTTTTTACCGGCTAAAGCGCTAACCAGCATTAATAAAGTCGACTTTGGTAAATGGAAATTAGTAACTAAAGCATCAACCGCTTTAAATTTATAGCCGGGATAGATAAAAATACCGGTCCAAAATGACTGTTTTTTTATTTGTCGGCTATTTTTTAATTTATCCCAATTAACCGATTCAAGAGAACGGCAACTAGTAGTGCCAACGGCAATAACCCGATGGTTAGATTCTTTCGCCGCTAAAACCGCTTTTAAAGTAGCCATGCTTACTTCAACAAACTCCCGATGCATTTTATGTTCTAAAATGTTTTCCGTTTTAACCGGAGCAAAAGTCCCTAGGCCAACATGAAGAGTCACATAAACTATTTTTACGCCTTTGGCTTTTATTTTCTTCAACAAATCTTTTGTTAAATGTAATCCGGCTGTCGGAGCAGCCGCAGAACCAACTTTATTGTCGGCAGCAAAAACCGTTTGATAATTATTTTTATCACTGGCAACTTGTTTATCTCTCTTTATATAAGGCGGCAATGGAACTTCACCGATTTTATTTATTGCAGCCCAAAATTTTTCTCCGAATAAACTAAATTTAACCTGCCAAGTACCATCATTATTGTTTTTTATCACTTCCGCTTCTAATGATTTTGATAATGTTATTACTAATCCCTCTTTAATTTTTCCCTTGAGTAAGCACTCCCAAGTATTTTTAGATAATTTCTGATGCAAAAATATTTCCACTTCACCGCCGGTATCTTTCTTATGTCCGATTAAGCGCGCCGGAAAAACTTTTGAATTATTTAAAACTAAAAGATCGCCCGCTTTAAGATAATCAATTATATTATAAAAATATTTATGTTCAATATTCCCGCTTTTTTTATTTAACAACAAAAGCCGCGAGTGATCTCGCGGTTTAGCTTGTTTTTGGGCAATAAGTTCTAGCGGTAAATTATAATCAAATTCTTTTAGTGATAGGGACATAATTAATTTCTCATTTTATATTAATTTATCTCCTCCCGGCATTTTCATGCCTAGATGTTCATAACCTAAATGAGTAATAATGCGACCACGCGGTGAACGATCTAAAAATCCGAGCTGCATCAAATATGGTTCATACATATTTTCAATTGTATCCATTTCCTCGCCGGTTGAAGCGGCTAGTGTATTTAATCCAACCGGTCCACCTTTAAACTTTACGGCGATTGTTTCTAAAATTCTGCGATCAATTAAATCTAATCCTAATTCATCGACTTCTAACATATTAAAAGCTTCTAAACAATCATTAACAGAAATTTTTCCGTCGCCCTTAACCTCACAATAATCGCGCACTCTCTTTAATAAACGATTAGCGATACGTGGAGTACGACGACTACGGGAAGCAATCGCCGCTTTAGCTTCATCTTCTATTTCAACATTTAAAATTTTTGCGCTGCGAGCAATAATTTTTTCAATATCGCCAATTTCATAAAATCCGAGGTGATGAGTTATTCCGAAACGATCACGGAGTGGCGCTGATAATAAACTAGCAAGTGTCGTCGCGCCAATAATTGTAAATTTAGGTAAATCTAAACGTAAAGTTCTCGCACTCGGTCCTTTACCCATGATAATATCCAAAGAATAATCTTCCATCGCCGGATATAGAATTTCCTCGATTGTTTTTCTTAAACGATGAATCTCATCAATAAATAAGATATCGCCCGCTTCAAGGTTAGTTAAAATAGCCGCTAAATCACCCGCTTTTTCAATCGCCGGACCGGAAGTAATCTTAATATTCGCCCCGATTTCATTGGCGATAACATGGGCCAAGGTTGTTTTTCCTAAACCAGGCGCGCCATATAATAAAACATGTTCAATCGGCTCACCACGTTTTTTAGCGGCCGCAATCGTAATTTCTAAATTCGCTTTTATCTTTTCTTGTCCGATATATTCTTTTAAAGTTTTCGGGCGCAGAGACAAATCAAGCGCTTCATCACCCTTTCTCTCTATCGGACTAATTAAACGCTCTTCGGTTTCATCAATATTTATTTTAGTAGCCATATTTTTTATAATTAACGCTGTTTAAATTCACAAATAGAATTAAAATCACAAAATTCACACATCGGTGACGGCGTCGGAGCAAAATTGCGTTTTTTAATCGCAGCAATTTCTTCATTTATTTCCAATTGTAATTTAGTAATATCTTTAGCCGTCGCGGTGAAGGTAAATTTCTCGCCGCTCTCTAAATAATAATAACTTAAAGCTCCAACTTTTGCACCCAAAAATTCTTCAATAAATAATTGATATAAAATAAGTTGGCGTTTAGCGGCAAAATCTAATTTAGTTTTTGTTTTTCCGGTCTTATAATCAATTATTTCTAAAGTTCCATCAGACAGCTTATCAATTCTATCGATTGCCCCCTTAATAACTTCTCCGCCAATTTTAAAAGAAAATTTCTTTTCCAAAAACATCGTTTCTCGCGGCGGATTAGCGCTATAACTTTGCCAAAATTTCTTTAAGGCATCAATTCCTTTTTTCTTATAATTTTCTCTTTCTTCTTTGTCTTTATACCCATCAGTCTGCCAGAACTCTTCATAAATTTCTATTAACCGTTTTTCAGTCATTAAATCAGATGATTTATTTTCTTTATTAGCTTTCTTTTTAGCGCTATCAAGTTCGGCAAATAAATCACCTTGCATCTTCCGCCATTCTCCTAAAGTCGGGAGTAAAAAATTATATAAAGTATTATGTAAAACCCGACCAAAAATCAAACTGGATTTATCGGTTGAAGCCGGAATTTTTAAAACAAAAGCATATTTATACTGCAGTGGACAAGTAGAAAAAGCGGCTAATTGAGAAAAAGAAAATTTTTCCGGCAAAGGATATTTTTCCTCTAGAGTTTTTTCCTTATCGCTAACGAGTTCTCGAGAATTTAAATAATGTAAATCTCGCAAAAATTCATTTTTTTGCGCCAATTTAATTTCCGGCACCAAAGAATTTTCCACTCCCATCTCGGAAATAAAACGCGACGGTTTTTTCTCGCGCGCGCCACCGTAATCTTTCGCTCCACTTAAATATAATTCCTCTTTAGCCCGCGTAGCGGCGACATAAAACAAACGGCGTTCTTCTTCAAGATGAACATCGGCGTCAGAAATAACTTTTTCTCTGACTAGGGCATCGGGCAAAGATATTTTTTCTCCGCGAGCAATAGTAGGAAATTTTTTATCCACCAAATTAACTAAAAACACATAACTAAATTCCAAGCCCTTTGAACCATGGACAGTCATAATTTTGACTGTTTCATTATCGGCAAAATCAAGTTTAAGCGCACCCGTTTCTCCCGCTTCTAATTCTAAATTAATCGCTGCTAAGAAATCTTTCAAGCGTAAATCCGGTTCAGCTTCTTCTAATCGTTTTATTTTTTGATAAAACTGATTTAAATAAGAAAATAATTCGATATCGCGATCATGATCTAAATCGGCTAATAATCCCGACTCATAAGCAAAAGTTAAAAATATTTTTGAAGCGCTCTGGTTAGCGACTAATTTTGAATGGGCAGTAATTAAACTTAATAATTTATTAATATTTTGAATACTTTCAGCACTTATTCCCGGAATTGAATTAATATTCTTTAACGCTTCATATAAAGACCAAACTTTATGTGCTGCCATTTTATTAATCATCACTAAATCAAGATGAGAAACTTTAAAAATATCCATGTTTAAAACACGGAAAAGCGCAGATGATTCATGATAATCATCCAATAAACGCAAATAAGCGAGAATATCTAAAATTAATGGCTTATAATAAAGACCGCGCCAAGACATAAACTGATTAGGAATATTATAACGGCCAAGTTCCTTAACATAAGCGTCGGCTGTGTCGTTGGCGCGCACTAAAATCGCAAAATCAGACCAACTAATATTTTCTCCGGCCGCTTGTTTCACCTCATATATATCCGATATTTTTTGCGCGACAAAAGCAGTTTCGTCGGCCGCCGTTTCAAAATTATAAAATTTAACCGCCGGTTCGGTTCTTGGCTTTTTAGCTACTTCACCCTTGGCGTCTAACCGCTTATTTATCTTTAATTTATCTTCCAAGCGATTAGGATTATTATGTTGAATAAAACGATAAGCGCAATCCAAAATTTCTTGGCGAGAACGATAATTTTCAGTTAAAACCAATTCATCTGCGCCCTTAAAATCATCCTTAAACTGCATGATATTGGAAATGGAGGCGCCACGAAATTTATAAATCGAGTTATGGACAGCAATGCTACCAACAATAAAATTATGCGTTCGTTCAATTTCTAAATCGTAAACAAAATCTTTCTTTTTCTTTTCTGTCCGACCGACAACTTGATCATATACTATTCCTGAACCACTAACAATCGGCAAATACATGCCGGGAAAAACATTTTTTGCCGGAATAATTAATGCCTTTAAAAATTTTTCTTTTATTTTTCCGATCTTCATCTGCGGTTCGATAAAACCGCCAATTTCTTTTTGAATTTTTAAAGCAACGCGTCCTAAATATTTCAAATCATTACTCTGTAAGCGCAACCTTTTGCCCTTAATACTATTTACTATACTAAAACCCATTTTCTCCAATTTAAAAATGGTCATTTGGTCGCTAGTGTCAACGCTTAGATGATGAGACACTTCCGGATTAAGCAAAAAACCATTCTTAGTAATTTTTGAATGGTACTTACGATAGCACATCTCTAAATTAATTTTCAGCCTTAATTTATTTCCGCGATTAACCGCTTCTAAGCAATATGGCGCCGACTCCAGGTCAATATTAAGATCCCGCGCCAAACGGCGAACTCCATCATCAACTTTTAGTTCCTGATATAATTTTTCACTCCATTTTTTCTTATCCATTATTCCGTCCCTTTCCTTAAAACAACAAGTCGGAATTCCATATTTTAAAGACAATAGTTCTTCGTTATATCTCGCTTCTTCCAATGTTCTGAAACTGTGAACGGCGATTATTTTGTCCGCCGATCTTTCCAACCTTAATCTAAGCGCTAAATCATTAGTCATACCGATGCGCCAACCTAATTCTTGTTTAAACATTAGATAAACATAAAAATATTTTTTATCGGAAACACGAGGTGTGAAACAAAATAATTTATGATTATCAGTAACAGTAACTTTTTTTCCGGACTTAGTTATAAATGTTAAAAGCAAAGCATCTTTTTTTGTTTTATTAACCTGGGCAACTTTGCTATAGCTTAAAGCTCCTTTACCGACAGCACTAGCGACTTCATCGCCTTTTTTTATTTCTTTTATTTTTTTTAACTGTCCCTTCATTAAAACCAAAGAATCTCCCGGAAGACACTGATCATCATCACCAACAACCACTAGATTATTTTTTGGCGCGGCAAGCATTTTTACCAATTCGTATTGTGCCCAATTCGTATCTTGAAATTCATCAACCATGATATATTTAAACTTCTGACGATAATATTTCAAAATATTCGGCCGCTTGGAAAAGAGTTTCAAGGTATAGACAATTAAATCACCAAAGTCCAAATAATTATTTTCCAGTAATAATTGATTATAGACATAATAAGCGTTAGCCAATTCTTTAATTCGACCTGTCTCCATTTCTTCACCTTCATCGTCTAATTCTTCTTTTACTAATGTCTTTTTTATCTTAGCAATCTTATCTTTAGAAACTTTCTTAGTGCTCAATTTAGCGCCACTTAATTCATTATCTTTATTATGTTCTAAATCTTCGACATATTTCAGATATTCCGCCGGAGTTATATTTTCATCTTTAAGACGAGAAAAATGGCGAATTAATTCAGAAATGAATTTTGTCGGATTACCTAAAGGACGATAGTAATCTAAATTAAAACGCGTTAAATTCTTTCTAATTAAAACCCATTGCTCAGTTTCAGTTAGTAGTCTAAAATTGGCACTAAGTCCGATATCTAAAGCGTGTTCACGCAGTAACCTCTCACCAAAACTATGAAAAGTATTAATCCAAAGATCAACGTAACCATATGGCAAAATTTTATCGGCGCGTTCTTCCATTTCGCCAGCGGCTTTTTCCGTAAAAGTCAAAAGAAGAATTTCGTCAGTCGAAACTTTTTTCTCCATTATTAAATAAGCTAAGCGATTAATTAAAACCGTAGTCTTACCGGTACCGGCACCAGCCACAATTAAAAGAGGGCCAGTATCATGAATAACGGCTCGTGTTTGTGCTTTATTTAATTTTTCTAATAAATTTTCCGCCATTTTAAAATTTTAAAATAGGTTTTATCTTGTCCGCTTTTAAATTGCCGATTATAGCCAAATTCAAGTTTTTATCGACAAATAAACGTTTTGCTAAATCACGAATTTGTTCTGGAGTAACCGCTTTTATTTTTCGTATCATCTCGCCGGGAGTAACAATATTTTTCCGATAAATTGCTTGACGCGCATACCAATTAGCTAGGTCATCAGAGGCTTCCATCTGCAAAAGAACACGCCCTTGTAACATATCTTTAGCGCGCTTGAGTTCTTTAGCCGGAACTAATTCTTTAGATATTTTCTTATATTCCTCCAGAATTATTTTAATCGCTTTTTCCATTTTACTTGCCGGCACACCAGCTTGAGTAGTTAAATATCCGGAATCAGAATACGCCTCAGTAATTGTATTAACATAATAAGCTAACCCATTACGTTCACGTAAATTTATAAATAAACGAGAACTCATTGATCCGCCTAGGATAACCGAAAGCAACTTTAATTTAAATTCATCTGGGTGACCAACCGGGAACGCTCTAACACCGAGTGATATAGCCGCTTGATCGGTTTTTTTGTGAGAAATTTTTAATTGAGGAGCTTTTTGATTTTCCACTACCGCTAACTTAGGCGCATATTTATTAGATCTTAGCGTATGAAAAAGTTTTTCCGCTAATTTTCTATCGCCTGATTTAAGACCGCCGGCGATAATCACATAAACACTTTTAGCGCCGTATTGTGATTCTAAATAATTAATAAAATCATGACGTTTAAACCCTAAAATATTTTTCTTTGTACCAATAGTTTCCCAACCGGCAGGTGTATCGCCATAAAGACAAGATTCAAAAACATCTTCAATGTGCATTCGTGGATTATCTTCATACATATTCAGTTCTTCAATAATAACCCCTTTTTCTCTTTCAATTTCCTCAGAATCGAACAAAGAATTAAATAACATATCGCTTAAGATATCCAAAGCTTTATTTAATTTATTATTGGCTATTTTAAACCAATATCCAGTATATTCCTTTCCGGTAAAGGCATTATATTCCCCTCCGAGAGCATCCATTTCGCTAGAAATAGCTAAAGCACTTGGACGTTTTTTTGTTCCTTTAAAAAACATGTGCTCTAAAAAATGGGAAATACCATTATTAGCGGCATTTTCGTTTTTTGAGCCAGTCTTAAAAACTATCATTGCCGTGGTCGCTTTTGCGCCTTTAACAGGAATAGTTACAATCGGTATTTTATTTGACAAAACAGACTTTTTATAAGTATTCATAAAATTATTTATTATTTATCAGATGTTCTAAATTTATCACATTTTTGTTATAATTTAAAGATAGGAATAATTTTCCTTCTTTTATTAATATTTAATAATATGCCTTATAAAATCAACGACCATAATTTTGTTTTAAATCACAGCAAACAATATAAAATTTTAGCGGTCCGTGATTTACCGGATGATGAAAAACCGCGAGAAAAACTCATGCAAAATGGCGCGGGCTCGCTTAGTTCGGTCGAACTTTTAGCGATTGTTCTTGGCGTCGGCACAAAAAAAGAAGAGGTTTTTTCGATGGCTAATCGTTTACTTCGTGAATATGGCGAAAAAGGAATTGCTTATCAGCGCGATCCGGTAATTATTGAAAGGGATTTAAAAATTCCTAGCGCTAAGGCCTGCCAGATTGTCGCCTGTTTCGAACTTGGCCGTCGTTTCTATCAGAAAAAACCGGGAAGTTCGATTACTATCCGCACCGCTAGCCAAGCATTTGCCTATTTAAAAGATATGAGCAATCTTAGTAAAGAACAATTC
>CAYIZF010000017.1:0-8136 GCA_964367825.1 uncultured Gammaproteobacteria bacterium
GGTGTATTTTGCTATAATGATTATAAGGTTAGACGACCTATTTTTATTGTTTTAAGATATATGATTATTACTTGGCAAGGGCATTCATGCTTTAAAATTCAAGATAAAATTGGCCCGGAAGGCGTTACTGTAGTAACCGATCCTTTCGGTAAAGAAACGGGATTAAAAGTTCCTGGTTTTGAAGCGGATATTGTAACAGTTTCTCATGATCATAAAGATCATAATAACGTTAACGCGATACACGGTAACCCTTTTGTGATTTCGTGTGCTGGAGAATATGATAAGAAAGAAGTGCTAATAGAAGGAATTGATTCTTATCATGATGATAAAAAAGGCGAAGAAAGGGGTGGAAATATAATATATCGAATTGAGATTGATGATATCTCTGTTGCGCATCTTGGTGATTTAGGTAATGTTTTGGATAGCTCGCAGTTAGAAAAATTAGTTGGTACCGATGTTTTATTAATTCCAGTCGGCGGGAAATATACACTTGATGCAAAGAAAGCGGTTGAAGTAATTTCCCAGATTGAGCCGCGGATAGTTATTCCAATGCACTATAAAACTGACGATTTAAAATATGATCTCGATCCGATAGATAAATTTATAAAAGAAATCGGGATTACTCCGAGCTATGAAGAAAAATTAAAAATTTCCAAAAAAGATCTTCCGCAAGAAGATATGGAATTAGTAATATTAAGTATTTAAATTTATGATTAATCCGAAAAAAGAAAGAACATTCGTTATTCTTAAACCCGATGCCGTTCAGCGCGGTTTGATTGGTGAAACTATTAAAAGAATTGAGAATACCGGTTTAAAATTAGTCGCCTTAAAAATGGTTGTTGCTACCGAAGATCAGCTTTGGAAACATTATGCTAAAGATGATGCTTGGTTTTTAAAGAAGGGAGAAAGAATAGTTGAAGAAAGGAAAGCTGCCGGGATGCCAGTTGAAAAAGAAGCTATTGAATATGGTAAGGATATTATTCGCGCTTTAGTTAAGTTTATGAGTTGCGGCCCGATTGTCCCGATGATTTGGGAAGGAAATCAGGCTGTCGGTATTGTTAAAAAAATTGTTGGCACAACTGAACCGTTGACTTCTGATGGTGGTACTATTCGCGGCGATTATACTTTAGATTCTTATGAGCTTGCTAGTTTGGATGAACGTGCAGTTCGTAATTTAGTTCATTGTTCCGATCCGGTTGAAGACGCTGTTAGAGAAATCCCAATTTGGTTTACCGAGGAAGAAATTTTAAAATATCGTTTGGTTGCTGAGCAGATTTTATACGATGTAAATCTTGATAATATAAACGAATAAAATCAAAGAGAAATTATGGAAGAAAATAGAGACAAGAAAAAAAATATTATGAAAGCGGGAGTAATTTTTGTAATGATTTTAGTTTTTGTCTTTTGGATTTTTGTTTTAAAAAATTCGTTTGAAAAACAAAAATCAGAAATAAATCAGAATAAAGAAGATTTACAGTCTATCCGCGAAGATCTTAATCAAACCCTTGATAAGCTAAATAAAGGATTAGATAAGATAAAAGAGATTGATTCGGAGAATTTGATTCCGGCGACCTCAAGTCCCGATGTTTTGATGCCAGACACTTCTATTATTCCAGAAGAACAGCTTATTGTAATTCCGGAATTACCTGAACCAAAAAAAATAAATTCAAATTGTCCTGCTTATGTAAATTGTATGCCGATGATTGGCGAAGCTCGTTCTTGCCATATCCCAATCGGTTGCGAAGGGATAACACAATTAGTGTATTAATTTTTATCTATGCCAAATACTGAAAAAGATCAAAAAAAAGATATTTCGGAAGATGAACAAAAGACAGTAGGCAATGTTCGTCGTCAAACGGAATACGGAATAATTGAAGAACAGCCGCTAGGAGAGGAAATGCGCCGTTCATATCTTGAATATGCGATGAGTGTTATTATTTCCCGCGCCTTGCCTGATGTCCGTGATGGTTTAAAACCGGTCCATCGTCGTATTTTATATGCGATGTGGGATATTGGTTTAAGAGCTAACGGAAAATTTCGAAAATCCGCTACTGTCGTCGGTGAAGTTTTAGGTAAATATCATCCGCACGGCGATAGTGCTGTTTATGATTCGATGGTTCGTTTGGCGCAAGATTTCTCGATGCGTTATCCTTTAGTCCGCGGTCAAGGTAACTTCGGCTCAATGGACGGTGATAGTGCCGCGGCTATGCGCTATACTGAAGCTAAACTCTCGGCTATTTCCGAAGAAATGTTGTTTGATTTAGAAAAAGACACAGTTGATTTTATCCCGAACTATGATGGTAGTCGAAAAGAACCAAAAGTTTTACCAGCGAAACTCCCCCAGCTGTTATTAAATGGGACAATGGGTATCGCCGTTGGTATGGCGACTAATATTCCGCCTCATAATTTAAGAGAACTGGCCGACGCGATTAATTGTTTAATTGAAAATCCGGATGCGAGTGTTGAGGATTTAATGCAATTTGTTAAGGGGCCAGATTTCCCGACCGGAGGCATTATATATGATAAGAAAGCAATTTTAGAAGCTTACGCAACCGGAAAAGGCGGCATTGTTCTTCGTGGTAAAGCCGATATTGAAGAAATGAAAAATGGCGGCTTTCAAATTATTGTTTCCGAAATCCCTTATCAGGTAAATAAGGCTGATTTAGTTATGAAGATTGCCGATTTAGTTAAAGACAAAAAACTTGAAGGCATAAAAGCTCTTCGCGATGAATCCGATAAGGACGGTGTGAGAATCGTTATGGAACTAAAGAAAGATTCTTATCCAAAAAAGATTTTAAATAGTCTATATAAGCACACCGCTCTCCAGACCACTTTTCACTTAAATATGTTGGCTTTGGTCGACGGTATTCAGCCGAAGATTTTGACTTTAAAGATGATTCTTGAAGAATATATCAAGCATCGTGAAGAAGTTGTTCGTCGTCGTACTCAGTTTGAATTAAATAAAGCGAAAGATCGCGCCCATATTTTAGAAGGCTTAATGATTGCTTTGAAGAATATTGATGAAGTAATTAAGACCATCAAAGCTTCGAAAGATAAGGAGGTTGCTAAGGCTAATTTAGTAAAGAAATTTAAATTATCTGAGCGTCAAGCAACGGCTATTTTGGAAATGCGTTTACAAAGTTTAGCCAATCTTGAACAAATGAAGATTGAGGCGGAATTAAAAGAGAAATTAGCTTTAATTAAAGAGCTCGAATCAATCTTAGAATCAGTCGCAAAAATCAGAAAGATTGTTAAGGATGAACTTAAAGCTCTGGTTGATAAATATGGTGATGAAAGAAAAACTACTGTTGTTCCTCATGGCGTTGGCGAATTCAGTATGGAAGATTTAGTTCCTAATGAAGAAACCGTAGTAATGATGACACGTGATGGTTATATTAAGAGATTAGAGCCGGATACTTTTAAAGTTCAAGCGCGAGGAGGAAAAGGGGTAATGGGATTAACGACTAAAGAAGAGGATACTGTTGAATTTATGTTTACCTCTCAAACCCATAATGACGTTTTGTTCTTTACCACCAAGGGCCGCGCTTTCCAATTAAAAGTTTATGAAATACCACAAGCGTCAAGAATCGCTAAAGGAACGCCGGTGGTCAATTTCTTACAATTAATCGGTAATGAGCAGGTATCTTCTATTTTACCTTTAGATAAGACAGTCTTTAGTAAATATTTATTCTTTGCCACCGAACAAGGATTGGTTAAAAAGGTTGAACTTAGTGCCTTTAGTAATGTTCGTCGTAGCGGTTTGATTGCAATTAAGATAAAAGATGATGATAAACTTATTTGGGTTAAGCCGACTTCGGGCAGTGACCATATTATGTTAGTGTCAGCTAAAGGACAAGCTATCAGATTCCCGGAAACTGATGTTCGTGATATGGGTCGAGGAGCCGCGGGTGTTCATGGTATCCGTTTAAAGAAAGATGATCGGGTTATCGGCATGGGAATAGCTAAAACAGATAAAGAAAAGAAAAGAAGTTATCAGGTTTTAACAATTATGGCTCATGGTTTTGGAAAACGTACCGATATTTCTTCTTATAAAGTTCAGGGACGTGGCGGCAGTGGTATAAAGACAGCTAAAACAACTGATAAAACCGGTGATATTACTAACGCTTTCTTAATCAATGCCGGTAGCATGGAAGATCATGATTTAATTATAATTTCTGAAAAGGGTCAGGTGATTAGAACTCCGTTCAAAACTGTTAATGTTCTTGGGCGCGATACGCAGGGTGTTAGAATAATGAGATTTAAAGAAGATGAAGATAGAGTTGCCGGTGTAACTTGGGTTTAATCTTTAAGCCGGCTTTAAAAGCCGGCTTTTATTTAGTTTTATGAATACGTCACTAGTTTATTTTTTATTAATCGCTTTGACTGTCGGCATTGTTGTCGTAATCTTTTTATTGTTGCGCCGGAAAGAAGGTGGCAGTGACGTCAAAATGGATGCTTTAGCGGAGCGTTTAATTCAACAATCGGAAAAATTATCACAATTATCGTCTCAGAATTCCGAGTTGCGCCAGGAGTTAGATAGAAAATTGTCGGAGACCCATCGCTCTAATCAAGATCAATTCGGACAAACCACCCGTATTGTCCAAAATATTACCGCCCAATCAGCTAAATTAATCGCTGATGTCACCGAGAAGTTGACCAAGCTTGATGAGACGAATAAACAGGTGGTAAATTTTTCTGCTCAACTTCAAAATTTACAAGATATTTTAAAGAATCCAAAACAACGCGGCGTGCTCGGCGAGTATTTTTTAGAGGAAACCTTAAAAAATGTGTTGCCGCCGAATTCTTATCAGATGCAATACCCAATGGGCAAAGATGAACGAACCGGAAAAGATTTAATTGTCGATGCGGTTGTCTTTGTTAAAGATAAAGTTATTCCGATTGATGCTAAATTTTCCTTGGAAAATTATGAGCGTATTTTAAATGCTACTACTCAAGAAGCGCGGGAAAAATTAGAAGCGGTTTTTAAACAAGATTTGAAAAATCGTATTGATGAAACAGCTAAATACGTTTTACCGGAAAAAAAGACGATGGAATTCGCTTTTATGTTTATTCCGTCTGAAGCTATTTATTATGATTTATTAATAAATAAAGTTGGTGCGGTTAAGGTTAATACTCGCGATTTAATTGAATATGCTATTCGTGACAAGAAAGTTATTATTGTTTCACCGACTTCCTTTTTAGCTTATTTACAAACCGTTCTCCAGGGCTTAAAAGCAATGCAGATTGAAGAAAAAGCTAAAGAAATACGGGCGAATATTGAGAAACTCGGCAAACACATGAATAGTTATGATGAGTTTATGAAGAAATTAGGCACGAGTATGTCAACGACAGTTAACCATTATAATAATGCCTACTCAGAATTTAAAAAAATAGATAAAGATGTAACGAAAATTACCGAAGGTAAAAGTAAAATAGAGGTTTTAAAAATAGATCGACCAAAAAATGTTCAGTAGTGGTATAAAAAGTGAAGAAGAACTTAAAGAAGCAATTACCCGCGTGATTGTTTTCTTTGATTTATTTGATTACCCCTTAACTGCTTATGAAATTTTTAAATACTTGGATAGACAAGTATCTTTAAATGGAGTAATTATTGCCTTAGACTCTTTAGTCGCTGTTAAAAAAGTAAGTCGAGAGAATGGCTTTTTCTTTTTACCCGGGAGAGATGAAGTTTTAACTATTCGCGCCCTCCGTCATAATTATTCTTTGCGAAAAATAGAAATTGCCCGTCGTTTCACTAAAATATTTAAAGTTTTTCCGTTTGTAAGATGTATTATTTTAGCTAATTCTATCGGCCAAAATAATATGCGCGACGGCAGCGATATCGATTTTTTAATTATTACCGCACCACGCCGGCTATGGTTAACGCGTTTATTTTGTACTGGAATAGCGACATTGGTGAATAGCCGTCCGACTGAGAAAAATAAGCGGGATAAAATATGCCTGAGTTTTTATTTGTCTTCGGCTGATATGAATCTTGATGAATTTAAGTTAGCGGATAGTGATCCCTACTTTTACTACTGGCTTAGAAGTTTTGTTTTGTTGTATAATAAAGAAAAGGCTTACGAACAGTTTCTATTTGATAATAAACTTTTCCCCGGCGTTTTAACTGAATTAGAAAATAGTCGTTTTTTGCCAAAATTAAAAATTTTAAATTATTTAGAAAAATTATCAGCCGATTTTCAAATGGCGATTATGCCGGAGGCGCTAAAGAAAGCGGTTAATAATTCAGACGGTGTCGTGATAAACGATAAAGCTCTAAAGCTATATTTGTATGATCGGCGCCGTGAATATGCAGAAAAATATGGACAAAGGCTTAACTAAATTTTTACGGAAAACAAGCGAATATCTAATTTATTTATTTGTTTTTATTTTGCCTTGGCAAACGAAATTAATTTTGCAACCCGGAGAAAATAGTTATTCAGAAATTAGTCTTTACGTTAGCCAGGCTCTACTTTTATTAATTTTAATTCTTTTTTTAAGTCAAAGTACTAAAGAAAAAGAATGCGAGAGTGAGTGTCGTCCGGTGTTGTATGCGCTATTATCATTTGCCGTTTTTGTTTTTATTTCAATTTTTTTCGCTCTTGATAAGTTTTTAGCTTTTTATCATTATTTTGTTATTTTGTCGGGATTATGTCTGTTTTTTGTTATTCGTTTTTGCACGATGGCGCGTAATTACCAAGACCCTTTGCTCAGTCGAGTATGTCTGCTTTATAGTTTCTTGTCCGGAGTTTTTTTACATGCGATCTTAGGTATTTATCAATTTCTTACTCAAAGCACGCCAGTTTGTAAATATCTTGGATTAGCGGCACATAACCCAGCCGCCTTGGGCACGGCGGTCATTGAAACTGCTAATGGCCGTTGGCTAAGAGCTTATGGCGGTCTTGATCATCCGAATATTTTAGGTGGAGTTTTAGCTATTGCTTTAATAATGGCTGCTTGTGTTTTAGCTAAGAAAAAAATGTTAAATTCTCGTCGCCAAGTTTTTGAGTCTGTTTTTCTTTTTATTTTTTATTTTGTTGCTCTTTACTCTTTATTTTTTACTTTTTCCCGTAGTGCTTGGTTAGCGCTCTTTGTCGGATTTATTGTTCTTTTGATTATTTTTATTATTAATAAAGATAAATGGATATTAGGACGTTTTTTGGCGCTGATTTTTTTCTCTTCTTTTTTAATTTTTTTGGCCGTTCTTCCTTTTCGGGAATTAGTAGCTACGCGCTTAAATGCTGATACGCGCTTGGAACAAAAATCAATAACGGAGCGTGTTTCTTATTTTTCTGAAGCGGGAAAACTTTTGCAAAATAATTCTTTAACTGGTGTTGGAGTTGGAAACTATAGTTTAGATTTAGCTTCATTAGATAATAATAAAAAACCCGCCTGGGATTACCAGCCGGTTCATAATTCCTTTTTATTATTTTTAGTGGAGAATGGCGTTTTCGCTTTTTCTGCTTTTTTAGTATTTATTTTTTTCTTGATTAAAAATGAGAAAAAAGAAACTTTCGCTCTTCCGGTTATTGCCGCACTGTTTATATTAATGATGCTTGATCATTGGTTGATAAGTCTTCCGTTTGGAATCTTTTTCTTATTTTTACTTTTAGGATTGATTTGATAATTTTTTTGTAGAAACATCAACTCTTCTTCTAAATTTTTTAATACCTTATTTAAGGTGGCGGCGTTTGCGCAGTCATCTTTTTTTATTTGTTGTTTAATTAAACTTAAAACGGCGGCGATTGTTCCGAAATAATCGTCATTTTCTACATGGAATTTTACGCTGGTTTCATCACGGACAAACCAGACGAGCGGTTTTATTTTATATTTTTTTTCAGGCATTTTTTAAAGATTATAATATACTGGCAAATTTATTTTTTCCGATAATAATATGATCAAGCACTTCGATGTCCATTATACGTCCCGCTTCAATCAATTTATTGGTTATTTCCACGTCTGCCTTAGTCGCTTTTAAAATTCCGGATGGGTGGTTGTGGGCAATAATAATGGCGGCGGCGGAATATTCGAGAGCCGGACGGAAAACTTCGCGCGGCGCAACCAGGGAAGCGTCTAACGTACCGATAGAAATCACCTCATCATGAATTAATTGATAATGAGAATTAAGATAAAGTC
>CAYIZF010000018.1:0-8104 GCA_964367825.1 uncultured Gammaproteobacteria bacterium
AAGCATCGGGCGCAACTCCCTATGGTGCCGATACGACCACTTCCCCTTCCGGCACACTTTCAATTGGTTCAACGCAAAGAAAAAAAGATATGGCGGCAATCGCTTTAGCTCACGGCTTAAAATATGTCGCTCAATCTTCCGCCGGTTTTCCCGATGACATAACTAATAAAGTTAAAAAAGCTTTAGAAGTAGAAGGCCCAAGTTATATCCAAATACTATGCCCTTGTATTCCCGGTTGGAAAATAAATAATGATGAGGCGATAATGATGGGAAAATTAGCCGTTCAAACCGGCCTTTATCCATTACTGGAATATACTAATGGACAATTATCGGCTTCAAGTATAAATTCTAATTTTACAGCCAAACCAGTCGGAGAATATCTCAAAGGACAAGGGCGTTTCAAACATTTAAAAGAAAATAATATTTCGGCAATTCAAAAACTGGCCGATGAGAATATAAAAAAATATAAGATATGAGTTTAAAGATTAAAAAAATATTATTTATTACCGGTGGAATAAGCTTTTTTTTCTTTTTTCTAACTCCTTTAGCTGTTAAAGCTGAAGAGTGCTCTTGGGTAACAAAAAAAATGACCTACGAGGGCGGTTATAATAATCCAACCACAACGATTGACTGCGCTAAAGGAGAAGTTGTTTCAGATGAAATATGCAAAAAAGAAAGTGTAAAGCCGATAGGAAGTGGTAGCCAAACAGGAACTACCGTATATGTTTGTTGCTGCACACCAGATATTGAAATAGCTAAAGAGCAGCCTAAGACCGCTCTATTTACCATACCTGATTTTCAAGTAGAGATTCCCGGATTAAATAAATTAGCGACAATAACCTGTGTCGTCGGCGAGGAATGTAATATCCCTTGGATCGGACAATATGTTGCCGGCATTTATAATTATGCCCTAGCCATCGTCGGAATTATAGCCGCCATAATATTAATGGCCGGCGGATTAATCTGGTTAATTTCGGCCGGCGATGCGTCGAAAATCACCAAAGCAAAAGAATTAATTATTGGTAGTATTAGCGGTTTAGTAATTCTCTTAGCCTCATACACAATTTTAACGATAGTAAATCCGGATTTAGTTAATCTAAAAGGGGTTAATGTTTCTTCATTAAGTAAAATAGTCATTTCCCCAGTTAAAAATGGCAGTGATAGTGCCGAAAATGCTATCGGAACTTGCGCTAGCGATAGATCGATTAAAGCTATCTCTGAACTAGTTTCGACTAACGCCGCCTCACCTTATTTAGTGCCTGAGGCTATTAGCGGTTTAACTTCAGCAATAACGGAAGCAAAGAAACAAGGAGTAGAACTTCGTGTTGTCAGCGCTTTTAGAACATCAGAACATCAACAAGAATTATGGGATAACGCTTTAGAAACATATGGAGACCCCATAGAGGCTCGAAAATGGGTCGCACAACCCGGGAGTTGCGGTGGTCATCGAAGCGGAAAGGCAATCGACGTTTGCATAAAAGACACAGAATCATGTAACCATATAGGAGGAGGGGCTAATGCTAAATACACTGATGCTGATGTCGAAAAATTAAAAGAAATAATGCGGGCCGCTGGCTGGGTAAGATATTGCGGAGAATGGTGGCATTATCAATATCACGAACCACAAAATAATCCTTGTCCATAATATTTAAAAAGAGGCGCCTAGTTGGCGCCTCTATCCATTGCTTCATTAGCTAGTCGATCCGCTTCTTTATTCCGCTCGCGCGGAATATGAGTATAAGAAATATTCTTGAAATTCAAACTTAAATTATGTATCTCTAAGAACAAAGGCGCTAAGTCTTTGTTCTTTACTTTATATTCCCTGTTTAGCTGTTTTACAACTAACTCACTATCGAGATAGCATTCAATTTCTTTCGCTTCTAAGGTCGTCGCTCGTTTTAAAGCGGCAATTAAAGCGCGATACTCGGCCTGATTATTAGTAGTTTCACCTAAATACTCGGAAATTTCCGCAATGATTTTTTTATCACTATCATAAATGACCGCGCCAATACCAGCCGGCCCCGGATTACCACGCGCTCCACCATCGGTGAAAATAATAAGTTTATTCATATTTTTTTAAATCAATAATTTTTAATTGTGGTTCGCGTCGGCCATTAAAATCATTGACTTCAAGATAATAGACTAAATCAATACGGTCACCAACCGCATATTCTTTATAATCAGCCGCTCCGCCAAAAGCCAATGCCCAAAAAGAAGAAGCGACTCCAGAAACAGAATTAACTTTAGACAGACGAATTTTAATATGTTGATTATCAAAACCCATAGTAACAATATCATCAATCCTTAAACCATAGCTGACAAAGCGCGGTTGAGGATTATTTTGGCCATAAGGAGCAAGGGATCCGATTGTATCAGCTAAAAACAAATCAATATCTAAAAAATCTAATTCCATTTCAATCTTTAATTTAGGAATCAGAACATTTTTATTAATCCCTTGTTCGGCTAATTTTTGAATTTGTAAAATAAATTTATTTAAACTCTCTTCCGAACTTACCGAAAAACCGCAAGCCATCGGATGACCACCGAATTTATTAATATTATCCGCGCAAGCTTCAATCGCCTTTATTAAATTAAATTCTTCAACCGAACGGCCGGAACCTTTAAAAGAAACTTTTTTGGGAACTAGCTTTTTTGTGTTTACATCAAACTCCGCTTCTTCAATCAAGCGCGTAATAATTAAAGTTGGACGATAATATTTTTCCGCTATCTTGCCGGCCACTAAACCGATAACACCCTCATTCCAAATTTGATTTTCACCCGCTACGCCGACAATTAAATTAGGTAAATTATCTTTATCAATTTGCGCTTCAACTTGAGCAGTTATCTCTTCGGTAATCTGCTGTCGGCTGATATTGCGTTGATTTAACTCAGCCGCTAATTCTTCCGCCTCAGCTTCGTCGGTTGTAGTTAATAATCCAAAGGCAGTATTAGCATGACTTAAACGACTAGCCGCATTAAGACGCGGTCCAATTTGCCAACCGATATTCCAAGCTTCAAGCGGACGACCGCCATTTATTTTAGAAACTTTTATTAATTCATTTAAGCCGAAGCGTTTATTTTGATTTAATATTTTTAAGCCGCTTTTAACTAATAATCTATTTTCTCCAAGAAGACTAACCATATCAGCTACCGTGCCAACAGCCACTAAATCAAGGCTTTTTTCCATGATTAATTGTTTTTGTTTACTTGGTAAACTAGCCTTAGACAATAGGGCGCTAATTAATTTAAAGGCGACGCCAACACCGGCTAAGTATGGCCAAGGATAATTATCTTCTTTATCGGCCGGATCAATATAAAGACAGTCAGGCATCTCTTTTTTATTTTCCGGCAAGACGTGATGATCGGTAATTATAATTTCTAATCCCTTGCTTTTAGCATAGGCCACTTCTTCAAAATTACGAATGCCATTATCAACCGTAATTAATAATTTCGCCCCTTGAGAAACCAATTGATTTATCGCCACCTTATTTAAGCCATATCCTTCGGATACACGATCCGGCAAATAAACTTCAGCGGTCGCATGCAGAATTCTTAAAGTTTCTAAAAGAATAACCGAAGAAGTTACTCCATCAGCGTCATAATCTCCATAAATTACTATCGGACTGCCTTTTTTAATATGAGAGATTATTAAATCGACAGCCGCCGACATGTTTTTAAACAAAAACGGGTCATAAAAACCATGTTCTAAATTTTCACCAATAACTAAAGTCTGATCGGAAGCAAGCTCACAATTTAAAAAAGCTTCAATATCAATCTTATCCTTTAACCCGCGATTGAAAAGCAACTGCAAAAGCACCGGATTTATATCCGGGTGATTAAGAAAAAACTCTGCGTCCGCTTTAGGAAAAATTTGCCATTGTTTCATGGCGATATATAAAAAATTTATTAATAAAACATCGCGCCGAAGGACCAGGCCAACATCGATACGACAACAATCAAAGAAATCACCGTCCAAACTACTTTTATTACTTTCTGTCTTTTCATATGAATATTTTCAAATTTATTTTATCTCTTTAATATTTTTACAAAAGCATCCGGCGGAATATCAACACTTCCCTTGCCGGCCGCCATCATCTTCTTTTTTCCCTTTTTCTGTTTTTCAAGTAATTTACGTTTACGAGTAACATCGCCGCCATATAATTTAGCGGTCACATCTTTTCGCATCGCCGATAATTTCTCGGCGGCAATAACCTTTCCGCTGACCGCCGCCTGAATCTTAACGGCAAACATCTGACGCGGTAATGTATCTTTTAAAATATCGACAACCTCTCGACCCTCACGCATCGCTTGATCGCGATAAACAATAGTGGATAAAGACTCAATCTGTTCTTCGGCAACTAAAATATCCATCTTAACGACATCCGCTTGGCGATAATCGACAAACTCATAATTAATCGAAGCGTAACCAGCAGAGACACTTTTTATTTTATCATAAAAATCAGTTAAAATCGCCGACATCGGAATTTCATAGTGCAAAATCACGCGCGGTTCGTCACTATCAGCCGAAATATATTCGGTATTTTTATATATTCCCCGTTTTTCTTGGGCCAATTTAATAATATTGCCCATATAATTTTTCGGGGTAATAATATCTAAGCTTACCCAAGGTTCCTCAATATATTTAATATGCGTCGGATCGGGTAATCTTTGCGGTGTGCGAACAATCACTTCTTCACCGCTATTTTTAAAAACTTTATAAGCGACACTCGGGACGGTTACAATTAAATCAAGATTATATTCCCGGCGCAATCTTTCTTGGAAAACTTCTAAATGAAGCAATCCAAGAAAACCGCAACGGAAACCGAAACCAAGCGCGTCAGATCTTTCCGGTTCATAAGATAAAGCGGCATCATTTAATTTTAATTTATCCATCGCCTCGCGCAATTCTTTAAAATCATTTCCTTCGCGTGGAAAAATACCGGCAAAGACCATCGGCTTTACCTCTTTATATCCCGGCAAAACTTCAATCTGAGAAAAGTTAGCCACGCCTTTATTCGCGGTTAAAGTGTCACCGACACGGCAATCGCCGACAGTTTTAAAGCCGGTAATAATATAGCCGATTTCTCCTGGATTAAGAGCGTCAAGCGATTGATAATCCGGTTTAAAAATTCCGCAATCTAAAACTTCGCTTTCCACTCCCATCGACAAGAGACGAATCTTATCGCCTTTTTTAATTGTACCGTTAAAAACCCGGACGTAAGCAACAACACCGCGATAAGTATCGTATTTTGAATCAAAAATTAAAGCGCGCGAATAATCAATCCCGCTAATTTCTTTTTCTTCTTTAGGCGGTAATCCTCGTTTAATTACTTCATCTAAAACTTCAGCCACACCTTCACCCGTTTTTCCGGAACAACAAAATATTTCTTCTTCCTTACAGCCTAATAATTTAATTATTTCTCTTTTAGTTTTCGGCACATCGGCGGCCGGCAAATCAATCTTATTAACAACCGGAATAATCGTTAAATCCTGTTCAATCGCTAAATATAAATTAGCCAAAGTTTGCGCTTGAATTCCTTGAGTGCAATCAACCAATAAAATCGCCGTCTCTACGGCAGCTAAAGAGCGCGAAACTTCATAAGAAAAATCGACGTGACCGGGAGTATCAATTAAATCTAGCTTATACCCCTTATAATCCATAGTAACCGGTTGCAACTTAATCGTGATTCCCTTCTCTCTTTCAATATCCATTCCGTCTAAAATCTGATCTTTCATTTTTCGTTTATCAACCGTACTGGTAATTTCAAGCATACGGTCAGCCAAAGTAGACTTCCCATGATCGATATGGGCAATTATACAAAAATTTCTGATTTTATTTATATCTTCTATCATTAGTATTAGTAAACGCTTACTAGAATAATCATTCTCTTGCGTAAATTAAATAATATTTTAAAATTAAACTCCTCTCGCCTCTCCTTGATCGTCAACCTTAACTTTTTTAAACGGCCAACGATTTCGCAAAGAGGCAATAAATCCAAACAATTCTTCACTCTTGAATAACGAGCAAAGTAACAGATAGATTAAAAGTCCGGCCGAACCGGAAACAACCAATTGGGTAAAGACACCGGCGAAGGTGGTCATATCAATAAAAGGCCAAATAACCACTTTCATAATCTGCGCAGCCAAACCGGCGCCAATCGCGCTGGCAGTAAATTTTAACACAGAAACTACAATATTGCCAATATCTAAATTACCAATAGCAAAATACAACCAAATCCAAAGGAGCACAAAATTTAAAATATTGGCGATAGAGAAAGCAAGAGCCAAACCGGCAACCCCAAGTGTTTTCGAGAACAAAAAGGACAAACCAATATTAACCAGTATGGTCGCCAAGCCGAGATAAAAAGGAATCGCTGAATTTTGGCGAGCATAAAATACACGAACTAGTAGTGGGATAGTTGCCTGGGCAAATAAGCTTAGAGCAAAAAAACCAAGCGTATTCATGGTCATAACCGTATCCTGCCAATCAAAATTCCCTGTTCCGAGAATAACACGAATAATTTGCGCGCGAAGGGTAATTATTAAAACCGTCGCCGGAACGATAAAAAATAAAATTTGACGAATCGTTTGTGAAAAATTAGCAGTTAATTTCTCTCTGTCGAAAGCCGCCGCCGATAAACTAGGGAAAGCGGCGATAGCAAAAGAAATCCCGAATATACCAATAGGAAAAGACTGCAAATTATTAGCCAAATTAAAAACCGTTAGGGATCCGCTCGACAAACCGGTAGCAATAATAGTTATAACAATTAAATTTATCTGAGAAATGGCCAGACTCATAGTCCGCGGCACCATCATTTTTAAAATCTTATTAGTATTAAAATCATGCCAAAGAATTTTTAATTTATATCGAAAACCTAAAATATAAACCGTCGGAATTTGGACGGCCATATGCAAAAAAGCGCCAAGAGCCACACCCCAAGCTAAACCATAAAGCCCCCAGCGAGAAGAAAAATACAAAGCACCGATAATAATTCCTAAATTATAAAAAATCGGCGCAATCGAATAAACTAAAAATCTCTTAAACGATTGCAAGATGCCACCCAATACTCCAGATATCCCTAAAAATAAAGGTGAAAGGAACATTATCCGTGTTAAAGAAGCGGTGATGGCTTGGTTTTCCACGCTAAATCCGGGAGTAAGTAAGCGAGTTAAAAGAGGCGCAAAAATAATCCCCAAAAATGATACAACAACCAAACCAATAAATATAATATTTAGAATATTACCGGCCAAACTCCAAGCTTCTTTATTCTCGTCTGCTGAATCACAATTTTTATCTCTGTGACAAGAAAAATCCTTGATTAAAGAGGTAAATATCGGCACAAAACCGGCCGATAACGCGCCCAGAACGATAAGATTATAAATTAAATCAGGCACGCGAAAAGCCGCATAATAAATATCTAAATCCGCTCCGGCACCAAACTGCCCCGCTAAGATACGGTCACGAATAATGCCTAAAAAACGCGAAAAAAGCGAAGACAAAGCGACCAAAGCCGCGGCTATGGTTATACTATTTATTTGCTGATGTAAAATTTTCTTTAACATAATATTATCTTAGCGGGTTTTGACAATTAAGCAAGTTAGTATAGGCTTCATAATAATAAGGATTAATAATTAACGCCTGCCGCCACAATTCTATCCCCTCCTCTTCGCGGCCAGTATTATAATAAAGGGAGCCAAGATTGAATAAGGCCTTATCATAAGTCGGATAAAGGCTTAACTCTTTTTTAAATTCTTCTTCGGCTTGTTTATTAAGACCTTGATTCATATAGATTAATCCGATATTATTATGGACCATCGCTTCGTCGGGATTAATGGCCAAAGCGCGATTATAATACTCAATAGCTAAATCTAATTGGTTATCAAGATAATAGAGCCAAAGGAGAGTGTGGTGAATCTTTGGCGGCTGTTTCCCAAAAGATTAAACGATCACTGAACTTTTGGCTATGAAAAAAGGTTAAAACGGAAAAAATAATAAGAACAATAACGGAAACTATTTTTATCTTCTTTTTCGTAAAATCCAAATTTTTAATCCAATCTATCTCCATTAAAACAATAAAGAAGCCGATTAGAGGAACATATAAAC
>CAYIZF010000019.1:0-8061 GCA_964367825.1 uncultured Gammaproteobacteria bacterium
TATCCTTTTTTTGTTTTCTCTATTAATAGCGCAAAATAGTCAGGCTCAAACATCCCTAATAGATTCAGACTTTAACCCGGGACGAATAATAGAAGATGGCGAAATGCTAGATACTGACTCAATGAGTCTAAGCGAAATCCAAGCTTTTTTAGAGAGTAAAAATAGTTATTTGGCTAATTATCGAACTAAAAATGCTTATGGCGTTGTAAAATCAGCCGCAGAAATAATCTATGATGCCGCCAAACGAAATTATGACATTAGTTATAATTCAAAAACAAAAGAATATGAATGCGATAATGGTATTATTTTGGGAACAACCTTAATTGAATCGGAAATTAAACAAAAATGCCAACAAATTACTACTGTTAATCCTCGTTTTCTTTTAATACTTTTACAAAAAGAGACTAGTTTAATAGAAGATTCTAACCCTACTCAAAACCATCTTGACTGGGCAACTGGCTACATGATTTTTGATGGCATGTTAACTTGCAGCCCTTATGATAAATGTTGGCGCTACAAGGGATTCGGAAAACAAGTAAACAGCGCCGCTCTGCAATTCTTGTATTATGTAAAAAATCCGGAAAACCGCACCTATGAAGCGGGAAAAACGTATACTTTTCAAAATCAATACGGAACTATTTTTAAAGAAAAAATGACTGTTTGTATAGAAAATAATGCGACGGCTGCTTTATATAACTACACGCCGCACGTCTTTAATGGAAATTATAATGTCTTTAAGATCCTTAAAAGATATGCCTCTTCGGAAAAACCAGTAATAAAAATAACTAAAATCTACCCAGATGGATCTTTAATACAATTAGCTGGCGACCCGGGAATTTGGCTTATTGAGAATGGACAGAAAAGACCATTCTTAAACTATTCCGCTTTTATCTCTCGCTTTAAACCGGACCAAGTAATAACTGTTTCTGAAATTGAATTTAATAAATACGAAGTTGGCTCTAATATAAAATTTGCCAATTATTCCCTAATCGAGACACCGAACAAAACAATATATTTAATAGTTGATCAGGAAAGAAGACCTTTTGAAAGTTTAGCAGTCTTTAAAAAAATCGGTTTTAACCCGGAAGAAATCGAAAAAGCAACCGAAGAAGATTTGGCGATTTATAGCATCGGAAAAACTATTACTTCAACCTCAACTTATGTTACCGGTGCTCTTCTCCAAGATACAAAAACCGGAGGAGTATATTATGTTATCGATGGAACAAAAGCACCATTAACTGACAAGATACTACTCGCAACTAAATTTAAGAATAAAAAAATTATTAAAGCTACCCCTGAAGAATTAAATAAATACACAAAGATTTCTCCGGTTATACTTGATGACGGTTCTTTAGTAAAAACTGATAACTATCCAGCTGTCTATTTAATATCAAATGGTCTAAAACGTCCATTTGCCAGTGAAGAAGTGTTTACTGATTTAGGATATAATTCTAAAAATATAATTACCGTCTCCTCACAATTCTTATATAACTATCAACAAGGCGAAATAATCCAAAAAAATTAAAACAGAAATCAAAAGAAACAACACAAAAACCCCTTCAAGTAATTAAAGGGGTTTTTGCTATAAAATTTTTATTTAATTTTGTCAACTTTTCTAAAGCGATTTTTTATACTATACTGAAATTACCTAAAAACATGAAAATATGGCTTTAATAAAAACTATTATCCTGCCCCACTCCCCTTTACTTATTCCGGAAATCGGACGAATTAATTATGATTTTCTTAATAAAACAAGTGCTGCTTACGAGCAAATTAGCGCTGATTTAAAAGACCTTGGACTTGAAACTTTGGTTGTTATCAGTCCTCATTGCCCGTCTCAGGATGACTCTTTCACTATAAATATCGCCCCGGAAATGGAAATAACTTTCAAGGATTTTGGCTTTATTCCTGCTAAAACAAGTTTAATAGGAGATTCTCTTTTGGCTGACCAGATAAAAAACATTCTGCCTGACGAATTACCCCTTCAACTTATTTCTGAAGATGTTCTGGATTACGGCAGTTCTATTCCTGCTTATCTTTTTCGTAAATCAAACCCGGATTTTAAAATTATTGTTATTAGCCCAGCCAATGAATTGAGTCTGGAAAAGCATTATGAACTAGGAAAATATTTAAAAAAAATAATCGAAAACAGCGAGAAAAAAATCGCCGTGCTTGCTTCCAGCGACCTCTCCCATCGTCTAAGAAGAAACTCACCGGGAGGTTATTCTCCTAAAGGCGCTAAATTTGATAATAAATTAATTGAATATTTAAGTGACAAAGAAACAGCAATCGAAAATATCTTAAAAATGGACGATAAATTAATAAAAGATGCCGGAGAATGTGGTTTAAAACCAATTGCCGTTTTACTTGGAGTGTTAGAAGAAACACCGGCTAAATCACATGTTATTTCCTACCAAACAGATTTTGGTATCGGTTATCTAAGCCTGGAATTCGAACTCCAAAATTAAACACGGAAATTTTATGTCCGAAGATAAATTTAAATCATTCGCTGATATTATAAAAGCGAAGCAAGAAGCAAAGGTAATAAAAGCGCCGGCATACCCTTGGCAAGACCTGGCTTTACAGGTTATCAAAGAACTGGGCGGCGTACCCGGCTTTAAGCGCGCCTCTGTTTTTAAAATCTGCCGCGATTTACCGGAAAACAAAATAAGAATTGCTCTTAACGACACTAAAGAACTCTGTAAATCCGGTTCTGCTTGGAAATATTTTTTCAAAATCATCGAACAAAAAAATGATTCCAAAAAACAAAAAGGTTTAAAATAATTATATGCCAAAACAATTAGAAATATTATTGAGTCCTAATCCTACTTTACGAAAAAAATCAGTCCCGATTGAAGCGAGTGATATTTTAAAGCCGGAATTTCAATCCTTTTTAGCTGATATGAAGCTAACGATGATTAAAAAAGATGGCGCCGGCCTAGCCGCTCCGCAAATCGGAAAAAATATCCGAGTTATTGTTATACAACATGACGACAATGTCTTTTTTTTGATAAATCCGGTTATCACAAAAAAATCTTGGGCGCGAGAAATAGAAGAAGAAGGCTGTTTATCTGTTCTAAATAAAAAAGGAGAAATAATTTATGCTCCAGTCGAACGCCACAAAAAAATAAACTGCATTTATCTGAATGAAAAAGGAGAAAAGAAAAAAATAAGCGTTGAAAAATTATTCGCCAGAATAATCCAACATGAAACCGATCATTTGGACGGAATTCTGTTTATCGATAAAATAGCTAAAATAAAGCCAACAAAAAAATAGGCTTAGAGCCTATTCTTGTTTTTTTCATTAATAATTTCCACTTGTTCTTTCCTCTTTTTCCGAATATGTCTTATTAACATCAAGACTCCAATAACAAGCAAAACGATAGTTGTTTCTTTATAATATTTAGTAAGAAGCTCCTGATTTTCTCCAACAAAAAAACCTAAAAGAGCTAAGATACTTACCCAAACAAAAGATCCTAAAGCAGTAAAGGTAATGAATTGACCATAGGGCATGCGGGAAAATCCAGCCGGAATAGAAATTAGATGGCGAATAACCGGAAGCAAGCGCCCTATAAAAGTAGCTGATTTAGCATTAGTTAAAAAATATTTTTCTGCGCGATCCATTTTTTCCGGAGTGATAAAAAGAAGACGAGCAAAACGACTATTAGCTAACTTATAAATCACTGGACGGCCAAGCCATAGTGACAGAAAATAATTAACTGAAGCGCCAATAATACTCCCGAGAACACCTGATAAAATAATAAAAGTTAAATTCATCTTCCCTTGACTAGCTAAATAAGCGGCCGGAGGGATAACAACTTCCGAAGGCAAGGGTAAAAATGATGATTCGACCGCCATTAAAATAGTTATTCCGAGATAACCAAGGCCTTCAGTAATATTAAGAATCCAAGTAAATAAAGCATTTAACATACAAGTAATATAACACAAATTTTTAAATATGTCGACCAACGAAATAAACAAAAAGATACGCGTAATTTTCATGGGGACACCGGAATTTTCTCTACCGGGATTAAATTCTTTAATAAATGAAAAAGAGTTTGAAATAGTTGGTGTGTTTACCCAAACAGACAAACCGGTTGGACGAGAACAAAAAATGACTCCGCCACCAGTTAAGCGTTTAGCTCTAGAAAATAACCTTACTGTTTTTCAACCGGAAAAAATAAAAGATAAATTTGAAACTATAAAGAATCTTCAACCGGATTTAATTATAGTTATTGCTTACGGAAAAATAATTCCGCAAAGCATTTTAGATATCCCGACATATGGTTGTGTTAATGTTCATGCTTCCCTGTTACCAAAATATCGCGGCGCCGCTTGTCTTAATGCACCAATATTAAACGGGGACTCAGAAACCGGAATAACGATAATGAAAATAGAGGCCGGTCTTGACACTGGTCCAATTCTAAGGCAAGCTACAATGAAGCTTAACGGAAAAGAAACACTAGAAGATGTTCATGATACGCTAGCAGCTCTTGGCGCAAAAATTTTAATACCGACTTTAAAAGATTTTATGGCTGGAAAAATAGAGCCACAAATCCAGGATGAATCAAAAGCTAGCTATATAAAAACTTTAAAGAAAGAAGACGGAAAAATAGATTGGCAGAAATCGGCCGTAGAAATTGAACGAATGGTCCGCGCTTATAATCCTTGGCCAGGAACTTACGGACTTAATAACGGAAAAATTGTAAAAATAATCAGTGTTGATTCTAATATATTAAAAAGTGCCAGCCATAAAATCGGTGAAATTTTCTTAGCTGATGGACGCTTAGCGGTTCAGTGTGGACAAGACGCTTTAGTTATATTAAAATTACAAACAGCCGGAAAAAAAATCATGACCAGCGAAGAATTCTGGCGCGGCAACAGAATCAATTCATTAAGCTAACAGCAGATTAAGCTAATAGCAAATGGTCCCTTCGTCTAACGGTTAGGACGCCAGGTTCTCATCCTGGTAACAGGAGTTCGATTCTCCTAGGGACTACTCTATAGTTTTCCAAATACACCCACTTAAAATTTTCTAAAATCTCATTTTTAGGGACTATAAGCTTTTTTCCACCGCCAAACGATAAGAGGCTCTTGTCAAAATTTAAATCTTTTGATATCATCAAATTTGTTAAGTTTAATTAAGCGCCTATAGCTCAGTTGGTAGAGCGGCTCCCTTTTAAGGAGATGGTCGTAGGTTCGAATCCTACTGGGCGCACCACCAATAAACCGCCAATAGCGGTTTTTACAAATCAAGAAAATAAAGCCGACTTAGCTCAGCTGGTAGAGCAGCTGTCTTGTAAACAGCAGGTCGTCGGTCCGAGCCCGACAGTCGGCTCCATAATAAAAAGCTCTGGTTTCGTCAAGAAATCGGGGCTTTTTGTTTTAAGCTCAAAGTTAATAAACGGTTGATAAACAGTTAATAATATTTCCTTGAAAAATAGCTGTTTATAAGATAAAATAATTTAGACATAAATCATTCGCAAACAATGGGCTTTTATTAAGCTTTCAACGATAAAAATATGGCAAACAACCAATTAATCGAAAAAATTCCGCCTCATAGTCTAGAAGCCGAGGAATCCCTTTTAGGCTCCCTTTTAATAGACAAGGATGCAATTATTAAAGTGGCTGATAATGTCATGCCGCAAGATTTTTATAAAGATGCCCATAAAATAATATTCGAAGTCATAAAAGAATTATATGGCAACCAAGAACCGATTGATATTATTACTTTATCAAACCGTCTTGAAGAAAAAAAACAATTACAAGCAATAGGCGGACGTTCTTATCTCGCTCACTTATCCAATGTTGTAGCTACTTCCGGCAATATAACCAACTACGCCAACATCATCCAACGAAAAGCCACTCTACGCCGTTTACAACAAGCGGCCGCGGAAATCTCCTCGATGAGTTTTAATGAAGAAAAAGAAATAGACGAAATTCTTGATGAAACTGAAAAAAAAGTTTTCGGCGTTTCTCGCAAATATTTAAAAAATGCTTTTTTACCGATAGATAGTTTACTCACCGCCGCTTTTGATCGCATTGATGATCTTCATAAATACAGTGGAAAACTACGTGGTATTTCAACCGGTTTTCCGGATTTAGATAATCTTCTTGCCGGTTTACAAAAATCTGATTTAGTAATTCTTGCCGCCCGCCCTTCTGTCGGAAAAACATCCTTTGCTCTTGATATTGCCCGCCAAGCAGCTATAAAAAGCAAAGAAGGTGTCGGTATTTTCTCGCTTGAAATGAGCAAAGAACAATTAGTTGATCGCATGATTTGCGCTCAAGCTAATGTTAACTTATGGAAAATGCGCACCGGTAATTTATCAGATAAAGACGGTGATAATGATTTCGCGCGTATTGGTGAAGCGATGGGAAAACTAGCCGAAGCTCCGATTTATATTGATGACTCCGGAACATTATCAATTATGGAAATTCGCGCCAAGGCTCGCCGTTTACAAATGGAAAAAGGTTTAGGTTTAATTGTTATCGACTACTTACAATTAATGGAAGGCCGCGGAAAATATGGTGATAATCGCGTCCAAGAAATCGCCGAAATCAGCCGTGGACTAAAATCTATCGCTCGCGAACTTAATATTCCTATTTTAGCTTTAGCTCAGTTATCCCGCGCCGTTGAAGCGACAAGCCCGGCTATCCCGAAACTGTCCCATTTGCGCGACTCCGGTTCAATCGAACAAGACGCCGATGTTGTTATGTTTATTTATCGCAAAGCGGCCGATCGCGGATATAACCCGGCTGACTTACCAATGGATGAACGTTATAAGGCGGAAATTCATATTGCCAAACACAGAAATGGACCAACCGGAAAAGTTGATTTATACTTTGATGAGAATACTGTTAGCTTTAAAAGCTTAAGTAAAATGCCGTCCAATAACGCCCCGGTTGAATTCTAAATAATATTAATAATACATTTTATAAATTAAATAAGCCCGACTTAGGGCAAATATTCTATGTTCAGTAAATTAAAACAATTCCAAGATTTACGCAGCCAAGCTAAAACCATGCAAAATGCTTTAGCTCAAGAAACTGTTACCGAAGAAAAGAATGGCGTTAAGATTGTCCTTAACGGCAACATGGAAGTTATGAGTGTTACTTTAAACGAATCTTTATCAATTAGCGCTCAAGCCGAAACTGTAAAAAGCTGTTTTAATGACGCCTTAAAACGCGCCCAAAGATTAATGGCCAAAAAACTTCAAGACATGGGTGGCATTCCAGGAATGAACTAGTAATTAAACTTTATATAAATGAGGTATCCTAAAGCGATACAGAATTTAATAGAAAAATTATCCGCCCTACCAAGTGTCGGACCGAAAACCGCTGAGCGTTATGCTTTTCATCTTTTACGCCAAAACGACAGTAATTTAAACTCTTTAGCTGAAGCAATTAGGGAATTAAAAGCTAAAACCACACTCTGCTCTTCCTGCCAAGCAATTACCGAGTCAAACCCTTGCGCAATTTGCTCTTCTTCTGAACGTCTGAATGATACTCTTTGCGTAGTCGAAAACACCCAAGATCTTTTAGCGATTGAAGCAACCGGGCAATTTGCCGGAAAATATTTTGTCCTCGGCGGGTTAATAAATACAATTAATGATATTAAACCGGAGGATTTAAATATCGAAAAATTAGTTAAACGGATTAAAGCCGATAATATCAAAGAAATAATTTTGGCCCTTAATTTTACACTTGAAGGAGAAACTACTTCCCTTTATCTTAACAAACTCCTACGCGATCATGTAAAGATAACTCATTTAGCTAAGGGTTTGCCGGCTGGCTCCGATCTTGAATACGCCGACGAAACTACTCTTTCGAACGCTCTGAAATATCGCAATGAAATAAAATAATTTTCATAACAAAAAAATCCGCGCCATCATAGGAGCGGATTTCTTAAATTTTGAAAATAAGCTATTAAGCGATGCTTACAATCTTAAGAGCGGTGAATTTCTGACGATGACCAACAGTTTTTTTATAACGAGTTTTGCTCTTATATTTAACAACTGTTACCTTCTTGCCTTTGGCAGTTTCAATAACTTCCGCTTC
>CAYIZF010000020.1:0-7995 GCA_964367825.1 uncultured Gammaproteobacteria bacterium
AGTTTATTTTAATCCATCGGATATTAATTTTCCGGTGGCTTTTAACGTTGTTGAGCAGGTAGAACCGCACTTGCGCCATTTAGTCGCTTCGGGTTTAATTGGTGTTTTTCAAAAACTTTGGGCTGACTCTTGGGGACCTCGTTTGGAATATATTTTGCGTAACGCGATTTTAGCGATTTTAGATTTTCCGGGGTCTACTTTAATGGGCGTTATTAGAATGTTATCCGACAAGAGTTATCGTAAAAAAGTTGTGGCCAATATTAAGGATCCGGTTGTTAAAGCTTTTTGGGAAAAAGAATTTTCCGGTTATGCTGATAAATTTGCTTCTGAGGCGGTTTCTCCTATTCAAAATAAAGTCGGACAATTTTTATCCAATTCTTTAATGAGAAATATCGTCGGGCAAGTAAAATCATCAATTGATATCCGCGAAATAATGGATAGTGGAAAAATTTTAATTATGAATCTGTCCAAGGGACGTATTGGTGAAGATAATTCGGCGTTGCTCGGTGCGATGATGATTACAAAAATCCAGTTAGCCGCGATGAGTCGGGTTGATATTCCGGAAAAAGAACGTCGTGATTTCTATTTATATATCGATGAATTTCAGAATTTTTCCACTGATTCGTTTGCTAATATTCTATCCGAAGCGAGAAAATATCGTTTAAATCTTATCCTTGCCCATCAATATATTGAACAATTAAGCGAAAAAGTTAAGCCGGCGGTTTTTGGTAACGTCGGTACGATGGTAGTTTTTCGTGTGGGAGCGGCTGATGCTGAAGAATTAGAAAAAGAATTTTTACCGACTTTTACTCAGGAAGATTTGGTTAATCTCCCGAAGTATGAAATGTATTTGAAATTAATGATTGACGGTATCGCTTCCGCGCCATTTTCCGCCAAAGGTTTGCCACCTTTAAGTTTAAGTGAAAGAACGGAGAATACCGATAAAGTAATCGCTTATTCCCGAGAGAAATATGCGTCGGAAAGAACTAGTGTTGAAGAAAAAATTATGCGTTGGCACGAAAGCTATAATGAAGAAACTGAACAACCGGTGAAAAAGAATTTAGCTAGTGGCATGGCTTCGCCTTCGGTTTTGCATGTTGGTGCTAGTGCTTCTTATAATCCCGGCAAACCAGTGGTTAGTTTGGAAAATAAGCCAATATATAAATCAGAATTTAGGTCGCCAGAAAAATCATTTGTTAAGCCAGCTAATCAGTCAGTTAATCAGTCAGTTAATCAGCCAATTAATAAAACGGTTAATCAACCGGTTAATCATCCACGTATAGTTAGCACTTCGGGACATAAAGCTGTCTGTTCCGGTTGTGGCAAGATAACGATGACCGTTTTTGTTCCTGACGGAATTAGGCCGGTGTATTGTAAGGAATGTCTTAGCCGAAAAAAAGAAGAAAAAAAACTTGAATTAGAAAAAAGAAAAATAGCAAAAGAAATAGAAAATAAACACTTAGAAGAAGAAACCGTTTTAATTAATAATACACCAGCCTTGTCTTTAGCTGATCTGGCTAAGGTTAATCCTGTTGATTTTCGTGGACGAGAAATAAAAAATGTTCATCCAATAATCGATTGCAATCAATCATCTAATGATAATGATTCAATTAATAATGACTCAACTAATAACGATCAAACGCCGGAGCGGAAAAATAATCAAGAACAGGAGCTATCCGAAGGAGTCGAGATGATAATCTCGAATAATAAGTTTTAAAATTTATGTATTTGATTTTTGATACGGAAACAACCGGACTACCAAAAAATTATCAAGCGCCACTTGATGATTTTTCGAATTGGCCAAGAATTGTTCAACTTGCTTGGAGTCTTTATGATGCTGAAGGAAATCATTGGGAGAGTTATAGTTATATAATAAAACCGGATGGTTTTATTATTCCCGAGGAAGTTGCTAAAATTCATCGAATTACCCAGGAAAGAGCGATAGCCGAAGGCGTTGAACTTCAACAGGCGCTTAAACATTTTATTGATGATGTGCAAAAAGCGGAATATTTAGTCGGCCATAATATTGATTTTGATGATAAGATTGTCGGATCGGAATTATTACGTTCCCAAATGGTTAATCCGTTGGTTGGCGCCACTAAAATCTGCACAATGAAATCTAGTGTTCAATTTTGTAAGATTGACAATGGTCGTGGTGGGTATAAGTGGCCGAATTTAACTGAATTATATCAGTGTTTATTTCAAACTGGATTTCCGGAAGCTCATGATGCTATGGTTGATGTCAAGGCTTGCGCGGAATGCCTTTTTGAGCTAAAAAGAAGGGGCGCAATTTAATAGCGGCGGCACAATTTAAGTGTGGAGATATTATTTAAATATATGGAAAAAACGATAAATTATTTAAAAGTTGGCAAGGCCACCGACTTAACCGGTAAAGATTATAAATTTTATCGTCTTTTAGAAATATTACCGGGCTTTATTTCTATTATTACTCTAGTTGTTTTAGTTGTTCTTTCTTATTTTAAACCGGTATGGGTCGCATATTTTGTGATTGCCTTTGATGTTTATTGGTTGCTTTTGGTTATTTATATGGCTTTTTTCTTAATCAGTTCTTATCGTAAATTAACTAAGGGATTAGCAACTGATTGGAAAGATAAATGTCAGCGTTTGAAAGAGGGAAATACAAAAGAGAGTGATTTAAAAGATATTGCTTCAGACTCATTATCGACCGAAGGTGTCTATTGGGATAGTCTTTGGCAATTGATTATTTTACCGACGTATGGAGAAAGTATTGAAATCGTTCGTGGAGCGCTTGAATCTTTAGTTAAAGACGGCTATCCCACAGAACGAATGATTGTTAATTTAGCAATGGAAGAAAGAGCAGGCCAAAGCGCTAAAGATATTGCCGCTGTTATACAAACAGAGTTTGGCAATAAATTTGGTCGATTTTTAATTACTTGGCATCCCGATAATATTGATGGAGAAATAAAAGGGAAAGGCGCTAATCAGGCTTGGGCGGTTAAAGTTGTAAATCAAGAGATTATTGATAAAGAAAATTTAGACATCAAGAAAATATTGGTTAGTGTTTTTGATATAGATACAATTGTTCAACCTGGTTATTTTTTTGCTTTAACTTATAAATTTTTAACGGTTTCCGATCCGTATCGCGCTAGTTATCAGCCGATTCCGGTTTACCATAATAATATTTGGGAGACGCCATTTTTTTCTAGATTAACTGCTTCGTCTAATACTTTTTGGCAAATGATTATGCAGATTCGCCAAGAAAGTTTAGTTACTTATTCATCTCATTCAATGACTTTTGCGGCGTTGAGAGAAATTGGTTATTGGTCGACAGCGATGGTTAGTGAAGATTCTCGAATCTTTTGGGATTGCTTATTATACTACAATGGCGATTATCGCGTCGAGCCTTTGTATTATAAAGTGTCTATGGATGTAACTTTTGATCAGAATTTTTACAATACAGCCAAGAGTTTATATAAACAACAGCGCCGTTGGGCTTGGGGATCGGAAAATATTCCTTACTTAATGTTTAATACGGCTAAACGCTGGAACACAATTGATCGTCAGAAATTAATCGGGCATATTTTTATTCAGATTCATGGTTTCTGGTCTTGGGCGACTAATGCTTTGATTATTGCTGTTGTCGGTTGGATGCCGATGCTTATCGGTGGTGATCGTTTTAATTCAACCGTGCTTTCCGGTAATTTACCGACAGTGACCCAAAATTTAATGACTGTCGCCATGATTGGTTTGATTTTATCAGCGGTTATTACCTCTCTCTTATTACCGCCAAGACCAAAAAAATATACAATTTGGAAGAATATTAAGATGATTTTAGAGTGGGTTTTTGTTCCGTTTATTATTGTTGTCTTTGGTTCTATTCCTTGTTTTGATGCTCAAATTAGATTAATGAGAGGAAAATATATGGGTTTTTGGGTGACACCAAAATCTCGATAAACAAATTTTTTACTATCTATTTTTTATGCTATAATGGAGTCTAATGGATAAGCATAAAATATATCCGCGCGTACTTAGCGCCGGACAAACAAAAAAACCGGATAATTTTTTTTATCGCCTTTTTTCTAGTCAGCGCTTTTTAGCGATTATTGGCTTAGTTTTTATTTTACTTATCGTTTTTCCTTTAGCAAAAGTTTATACACAAAAACGAATAGTAGAGAAAGAGATTAATGATGTAAAGGAGGAAATTGCTGTTTTTGAAAAAACAAATCAAGATTTACGAGAGATGATTGATTATTTACAATCTGACCAATCTCTTGAGGAACAAGCGCGTCTTAATTTAAACATGAAAAAACCGGGTGAAAAAGTTATTGTGATTGAAAATCTTTCCGTCGCTACAACCACAAATGAGATAAATAAAACCACCATTTCTGAAAGTAATTTTAAAAAATGGTGGAATTATTTTTTTGATTAGTTGTGAGCCGAAGAGGGGATTCGGACCCCTGACCTACGCGTTACGAGTGCGTTGCTCTACCAACTGAGCTACTTCGGCAAATTTGAGCGGGTAAGCGGAATCGGACCGCCTTCCTCAGCTTGGGAAGCTGATGTAATAACCATTATACGATACCCGCAAGACAAGTATAATTATAGATGTAAGTCGCAAGTTTAGTCAATTAATTAATAAATTATTGTATTGTTATGAAAATAAATTACCGAAAATTAATTTTTCTAGGAGCGTTTTTCCTTTTTTTTGCGCCAATGGTGGTTAAGGCGGCCGATATTGAATTTATTACTCCTAATTTTACAGAAAACGTTAATATCGCGACTAGCTCTCCGGCCACAAGCACTCCTTGGGAATGGGATGCTTTAACACCAGTTTTTAGCTATTCTTTTGATAATCCGAGCATTTATGATCCCGCTTTTCCAATGACGGTTAAAATTAATTACGGGAAAACCAATAATTATTTTAAACAGATTTTTTTGGTTGATAGTATATCCGGAGTTTGGGTGCCTTTATTAACAAAAGACAATCCGGAAAAAAATTATGTAACCGCTACGATTACCTCAACTTCCGGAAAAATAATCGTTCTAGCTAAACATGATATATTAACAGTGGGAACGGCTAGCTGGTATGCTTATAAAGGCGGGTTATATGCCGCTTCTCCTGATTTTAAAAAAGGTTCTATTTTAAGAGTAACAAATTTAGATAATGGAAAATATGTTGATGTTACAATTAATGATTATGGGCCGGAAAGAGATAAACATCCTGATCGAGTAATTGATCTTGATAAAGTTGCTTTTCAAAAAATTGCTTCGCTTGGTGCTGGTTTAGTAAAGATTAAAGTCGATCCTTTAAAAATTATTGTGCCAGAAGAAGTTGCCCCGCAAACTGTCTCTACTCCGATTATTACCGCCTCATCGGCGATTATTATTAAAGAAAGCGACGGTAGCATGATTTGGGGAAAAAATGAAAATAAGGTCGCTCCGTTAGCGAGCCTAACTAAGTTGGTGGCGGCTAAAGTTTTTTTAGATACGCGTCCGACTTTAAATAAGGTCGTTAGCTATAAAATCCAAGACGAAGATTATAATTATAAATATTGTAATTCCTGGGAAGTGGCTAAGTTAACGGTCAAAGACGGAGAGACTATGACGATTGAAAATTTATTATATAGCGCCTTGGTTGGTTCGGCTAATAACGCGGTTGAAAGTTTGGTGCGTGTTAGCGGCTTAAGTCGTTCAAAATTTATTGAAAAAATGAATGAAGTTGTAAAAAGTTGGGGTGCATCTAGCACTTCCTTTGTTGAACCGACAGGATTATCACCACAGAATGTGAGTTCTCCATTTGATTATGCTATAATATCTAAAGAGGTTTTTAAGAATCCGATAATCCAAAAAATTAGCACTACAGCTAAATATAGTTTTACGACTATTAATACAAAAAAGGCGCATACTATAAAAAATACCAATAAATTATTAACTAGTTCCCAGTACCCGATTATTGGATCAAAGACTGGATATCTTGATGAAGCGGGTAATTGTTTAATCACTAGAATAAAAACCGCGCAAGATAATTTAATTGTTATTAATTTTGGGTCAACATCAAGCGTTAATAGTTTTGCCGATAACGAGCAGATGATTAAATATGGCCTACGCCAATCTAAAAAGTAATTATGATTACTCTTCATAACATTTCTAAATCATATAGCAAAACAAAGATATTGCGTTCGATTAATTTACGAATAGAACCGGGAGAATTTGTGTCGATTGTCGGTCAATCAGGGGCCGGAAAAACGACGTTGATAAAAATATTAACCGGAGAAGAAAAGGTTGATGATGGACAGGTAATTGTCGGCGACTGGGATATTACTAAAATTTCTAAACGAGAAGTTCCTTATTTGCGCCGCCAAATTGGAGTTATTTTTCAAGACTTTAAACTTTTACCTAAGAAAACTTTAGAGGAAAATGTATCTTTTGCTTTGGAGGTTTCCGGCGGGACATCGGCTAAGATAAAAAAAATTGTGCCGAGTGTGATGCGAATTGTCGGTTTAGAAAATAAGAAAAAACATTATCCAAACGAAGTTTCCGGCGGAGAACAGCAAAGAGCGGCTATTGCTCGCGCTCTTGTCCATCAACCGAAAATATTATTGGCCGATGAACCGACTGGTAATCTTGATGCGATAAACGCCAATGAAATTATTGATTTATTGCTGCGAATAAATAAATTTGGAACAACAGTTATTTTAGTTACCCATAATAAAGAAATTGTTAATCGTTTAAATCGCCGAGTCGTTACTATGGAACAAGGACAGATTATTAGCGATCAATTGCGTGGTAAATATCTATTATAAAATATGCAATCTTTATTTCATATCATAAAATTTAGTTTTCAAGATATCGCTCGTAATATCTGGCTGACTTTAGTTACCGTGACTATATTAATAATTGCTTTATTTTCCATTAACACACTTTTGGTTGTTCGGGTAATTAGTGATGATGCTGTTACTGCTGTTAAAGAAAAAATAAATATCAGTCTTTATATGAAAGCTGATGCCTCAGAGAGTGAGATTATGGCGCTTAAGGCAAAAATAGCTTCTTCCGATAAAGTAAAAAATGTAACTTACATATCAAAACAGAATGCCCTTGATTCTTTCCGTGATAAATATAAAAACAATCAAGCGGTTTTGTCTGCTCTAAAAGAATTAGGGCGCAATCCTTTATCGCCGAGTTTAACGATTGTTCCGAAAGATTTTAATCAAGCAGAAAACTTAATTAATGAATTAAGAGTAATAGATAGCCCGATTATTGAATCACGAGATTTTTCTGATAACTCGGTTATTCTTAGTAAAATAAATAATATTACTAAACGCGTTAATGAAGTCGGTCTTTTTCTTATTTCTATTTTTATTTTAACGAGTCTGTTGGTTGTTTATAATGCTATAAGAGTAGCAATATATACTCATCGCCAGGAAATAGAAGTTATGCGTTTAGTTGGAGCGTCGAATTTTTTTATTTACATGCCGTATATGGTATCGGCGTTTGTTTATGCTTTATTTAGTATTCTGATAGTGATTTCTGTTTTTTATCCATTTTTGACTTTGCTTCAGCCATATTTAGAAGTTTTCTTTACGGGTTATAGTATTAATCTTTTAACTTACTTTGTTGATAATTTTGCCTTGATATTTGGTATGCAATTTTTAATTGTTCTACTTATTAACGCGTTAGCGAGTTTATTTGCGGTTAGAAAGTACGCGAGAGTTTAGTTTTTTAGGAATGAAAATAGGGAATAAAAATAGGGTTGACTTTTTCCCTATTTTTTAATATTATTCTGATGTGTTTAGAAACAATTAAATATCATTCGGGGATCGTCTAACGGTAGGACTCCAGGTTTTGGTCCTGGCTATCGAGGTTCGAATCCTTGTCCCCGAGCATAGCGAAAAAGAGAAGATTTTATCTTCTCTTTTTCGCTATACGCCTCGAAGAGGCGAGGATTCGAACAGGGCAGGAGCGAGTCTTGAGCCGCTTTAGCAAAAGCGGCGAAAAGGGGAGCGTCGGACGATA
>CAYIZF010000021.1:0-7969 GCA_964367825.1 uncultured Gammaproteobacteria bacterium
GTTAAATAAAATATAAAATAAAATGTCTGATTTATTGCCTGAGATTAGGGAAATTTGTCGTTTATGTGAAATAAAGCCGTCTCGTAGTAAGGGGCAGAATTTTTTAGTGAATGAATATATTTATGATGATATTGTTAAAGCCGCTGAGATTGAAGACGAGGATACAGTTTTAGAAGTTGGTCCGGGTTTAGGGTTCCTAACTTTAAAATTAGCGAAGCGCGCGAAGCGAGTAATCGCTGTTGAGTTAGATGATAAATTAGCTGATTATTTACAAACCGGAATTGCCGCCAAGGGAATTGATAATGTTGAAATTGTTAATGAAGATATTTTACGTTTTAATCTTAATAAACACCTAAAATCTAAAGAGGAGTATAAAATAGTTGCTAATTTGCCTTATAATATTACTTCTATTTTTTTGCGACTTTTTCTTTCTTCTCCGCGTCCACCAAAATCATTTGTGTTAATGCTGCAAAAAGAAGTAGCCGAAAGAATCGTGGCCACTCCGCCGAACATGAGTCTTTTAGCGCTTTCTGTCCAATATTATGCCGAAGCTAAAATTATTCGTGAAGTAAAAGCGGGGAATTTTTGGCCGGAGCCAAAAGTTGATAGCGCGGTGATAAAAATAATCGTTAAAGAACGCCAAATAGATTCTCCAGAAGCTCTAGAAAATCAATTAACTAAAGATAAACAATTTTTTCGTTTGGCTAAAATTGGTTTTAGCGCCAAAAGAAAAATGTTAAAAAATAATCTGGCCGGCGGATTAAAAATTGATCAAAAAATAGTTAACGAAATACTCATCAAAAACAAATTTAATCCTCAACTTCGAGCTGAAGATTTAAGCCTTGACGATTGGCAAAAATTATTTGCGACACTTAGTGAATTTATGGTATAATCAAATTAAATTAAAGCTAAGATTATATTATTTTTATTATGTCGGCTGGTAATCCTTTAGAGATAGAAAAAAATAGACAAATTATCAAAAACTCCCCACGTTACAGAAAGACGGTGGTGTTATTTTTTAGTTTATTTACTCTTTTTGTTGTTGCTTTGTCGGTTTGGAGATTTTATGCTTTTTTAAATGCGCCGTTTAAAGTCGATGAAAAAAAAGGAAATGGGGAAGATAATAGCGCTTATTTAGAACCGGCTGATTCCGATAGTGATGGAATTTCTGACTCTGATGAAGTTAATGTTTATAAAACATCTCCATATTTACCGGATTCCGATAGTGATGGAATTTCCGATTATAATGAGATAACCGACGGTACTGATCCGAATTGCCCAGCGGGAAAAACTTGTGATACGGCCGATACGGCGGTTAATGTTGATTCAAGTTCTACGGTTAATACTATATCTGATGATTTAACGGCTACCGGCGAAGAGGGGGCGGTTTCCGCTACCGGTGAAGTTACTCCAGATTTTTTAAGACAGATATTAATTCAAAGCGGTTCCGATACTTCGACCGTTAATAAAATTAGCGATGAAGAGATAATGGCGGCTTATCAAGAAGCGGTTAATAGTCAGGCTAGTTCGACTAATCAATAATTGAATATAAATAATTCGATATAAATAAAATGAAATCTTCTTTTAACCCAGTAAAGAAGAGCATTAGGGGAACAAGTAAAAAAACAGCGGTTTTTCTACTCGTTTTTGTTATGCTTTTTTCTTTTTTATTAACGCCTCTTAAAACGGTTAAAGCGCAATTACCGGTAACGGATGTAACTTTAGTGGCTCAGAATCTTGCAAACTCCGCTTATAATAAAGCCAAGACCGCTTTAAGTAAATTACTCTTAAAAGCGGGCGCTACTTCTTTTCAACAAGTTGTTCGAACGGCTTTAAATAAGATAGCATATGACACGGCGACTTATTTAGGCTCGGGAAATAGCGGTCAAAAACCTTTATTTATTACTGAAGGCTGGGGTTCTTATTTATCTAATGTCGGTGATGCGGCTGCCGGTCAGTTTATTGAATCTTTTGTTAATAATCTAAGCGTGGGGGTTAGTGCTAATTGTCAAAAAGCATATCAGGTATGCGCGGAAACTTGTAATAATAGGTTTAGTACTTCGTCAACCGATGCGGAAATAATAGGGCAATCAACCGAATGTTTACAAACATGTAAAGAGGCTGCTTATAAATGCGGTGCAACCGGAGCGGGTGGTGCCGCGGGAAGTGATACTGGTTATGCCGGTGCGGCCATTAATTTAAATTCTTTAAATATCTGTCAGCCGTCTTCCTTAGAAGCAAAAGTAAAGATCGGTTTAGGGTTAGTTCAATATCAAACTCCAGTAGCAAATTGTACTGCTTCTCAGATGATTAGTAATTGGGGTGATGAAGTGGCAAAGATATCTGATTGGAAAGATGCAAATTTTTTAGACAACATAAAAGGCATGTTTGATCCGACTACGAGTGATTTAGGGATATACATGTCAGCCAGAAGTAATATCATTTCCGCCGAGGCCGGTGCGAGCACGTTAGCCGTAAATGACTTATTAGCCAATAAAGGTTGGCTAAGCAAAAGAAATGCCGCTGGCGAATCAGCCGGGACTCCTGGTGATGCCGAAAGAAAAGCAGAAACAACCGAAGCAGCGGCTAAAGATTCTCTTTTGCGCACTACCGGCGATATCGTAGTTGATGCCGCCAATGTTTTTGTTAATCAAATTGCTATTAGCAAATTTAACGATTTAATGTCTAATTTAGGCAAGAAAACATCAGATTTAAGTAGTAGCGGCAGAAATTCTTCTGATTCAATAACAAAACGTGAAGGTGATTCAAGTGCTTCTTATAGTGCAGCTAGATTAAAAGAATCTTTATATTCAATTATCAAGCCGGATTTCAGCATTAAAGCAGACTATGATATTTTATCTAAGTTAATGGTTTGCCTTGATAAAAATAATCCCGGACCAACCGACTGTGTTATTGACAGTAAATTTAGTCAAGCTATTAGTGAAAATAAAACGGTAATTGAGGCTGTAAAAGAAGGATATATAAATAGTGATTGGCAGTTGACGGAAAAAACGGCAGAAGGTTCTTATTCTTTACGTAACGTTTCTATTTTAAGAAAATATCGTATTTTACCGATTGGTTGGGAGGAAGCGATTAAGCACGCTTATGCTAATTCAAAAGACGTAAAAAGAATAACCGTCATGGATATGATTTCTTGTTTTGACGGTTCTGATGAATATCAACAATTCAGTTCTAATTTTAATACTAATGAGCAAGAATGGTGTCGCGGTTTAGTCGATCCAAACTGGGTTCTTAAGGCACCGCTTAATTATTGCAGCAAACAAGGATCAGGAGCGCAGATTATTAGCAAGATAATCGTGCCTTCTTATGGTAGCAAGGGAGATGATGATTATGTAGCTAGTATTTTTAATATTAATCGCGACGAAGAATATTGTGCCGATGAAAAAACTTGTATAAAGGAAAAAGTTGATGGCAGTTGTGAAGCTTATGGATATTGTAATGAAGAAAGAAGAACTTGGAATTTTTCTGCCGATGGTTGCGATCCAATTTATAATACTTGCCAAAGTTTCACTAACTCTTCTACCGGTAAGAATTTTTCTTATTTAAAAAATACTTTAAATTATTCCGGCTGTAACGCAACTAGTGTTGGTTGCCGCCAATATTCTTCTTCTGGCGCTTATAACGTTTCGACCGGTGCCGTTTCTTGGAATAAAGAAAAAACAGTTTATTTTAATAATAGTTTAAGTGCTTGTAATCAAGATGGTGAAGGTTGTACAGAATTAATAAGAGTTAAACCGACCTGGGGAGTTAATTTAATAATGAATGCGAATTTTGAGGATGATGAAATTGGCAGCGCCCCGAGAGACTGGAATGTGTCTTTTAATAATTCTAAGTCTAATAGTGTTTCTGTTGTTGATATTGCCTCTGAATCAATTGAGGGAACGGGTCGAGCGTTAAAAATCTCTGGCGGGAATATTGGGACCGTCCCGTTTATTATTGGCGCTTATTCTAATGCTCAGAAATCTCTTTTGCCCGATAATTTTCAATTAGTTTATAATCAAGATTACACTTTAAGCGCTGATGTTTATATTACTAGCGGGGTGGCAAGAATTTATATGGGTGACTTGTCGGATGGTTTTGTAAAATCGACATCCAATATCGGAAGTTGGCAACATTTGTCAATTACTCGCACCGCCGCAAACGGATATAACGAACCAGTTTTTAGTATTGAAAATCAGACATCAGGGAACAATAAGGTGATTTATATTAGAAATGTTAAATTTGAAGTCAGTAATTATGAAACCGGATTTAATGTTTATGGCAGCACTTATAAAGTTTACGAAAAATTAATTCCACCATATTTAGAGAGCGTTTGTTATAATAATATTTCTAGCGCAACAAAAGATTATACGCTTAAGAGCAATGTGCCGGCTGTGTGTTATGATTTTGCTCGTCGCTGTAATCGTGAAGAAGTCGGTTGTGAGAAATTTATTGGGGTAAAAGATAATATTGCTGTTTCTGCTCAAGTAACCGCCTCTGATTATTGTTGGGGTAATTGTCTTGGTTACGACGTTTATGTTTCTAAGGGTAATAATTTTAATTCTCCGGAAGCGGAAAATATAATTCCATCTACCGCAGTTTCTTGCCGCGCTGATTCGGCCGGTTGTAATGAATTTACTAACCTTGATGCTTTAAACGCCGGCGGGGAAAATAAAGAATATTATTCCGCGATGAAGAGATGTATAAAACCGGGGCAAGGAACTTGTGGAACTTTTTATGGCTGGGAAGGTACAAATAATGGTTATCAGTTAAGATCATATAACTTAGCCCAGTCTAATAATCAACCGAAATTAATTTCTGGGACAAATAGTCTTGATTGTAATCAAGAAATTTATAATAAGAAAGCCGATGAAATCGGATATAATCCTGATTGCCGTGAATTTTATAATTCGGCCGGTCAGATATTTTATGCTCTTATTTCCGAGACAATAACCTGTTCCGATGATTGTCATACATATCGCCTGAGTGGAAAAAATATCGATAAGACGATTACTTCATCCGCGGCTTGTTCTAGTTCTGAAAATCCAGCCAGTTATTATTGGGATTCAAACGCTAAAGTATGTTATTCCTGCTTAAATGGTGGCACATGGGATAGCGCGACTGGTTCTTGCTTATATCAAGCGATTCCTGGCGAAGGTAAGACATGTATGGCTGCCGAAAACGGATGCCGTGAATATAACGGCAATGGCGGCAATAATGTCCAGACTCTTGTTTCTTATGATTTTGAAAGTGGAAGTCAGGGTTGGGCGGGGAAGGATAGTCTTAGCACCGTGGCAATCGCCAATGAAAAAGATGGACACTCAATGTATTATAACTCTAACAAGAATTCTTTCGTGAGAATTGGTATTAATAATATGGTTGAGGAAGGAAAATCTTATTCTCTCCGTTTTCTCGCCAAAGCTGATACGGCCACTGATCTAAACATTTTCTTTACTGATAATTTAAATAATCCGAGTTCGGCTAAATTTTCTGCCGGAAAAATAACGGTTAAGAGCGGCGGCGAATGGAATATTTATCAAGCTAATTTAGATAATTTAGATCATGCTATTTCCGAGAACGAAACTTTAACAATCATAGCTGATAATGATTTCTATTTTGATGATTTTGTTTTAACGGAAATAACCGATCGTTATTATTTAATAAAAAATTCTAGTGTTGTTCCGGATATTTGTTCATATGATATTAATAGCGTTTATCGCGGTGAGGAATATAATTTAGGTTGTGCTCAATATAAAGATCGCGATAATTTAACCCATAATCTCCGCAAGTTCTCTAAGCTTTGTTCAAATTCGGCTGTCGGTTGCGAACAGGTTATTGCCACTCAAAATTATTCCCCGTATTATAGCGGAATTTGGGGTGATACTAATAATAATAAAATTTGTGATACGAACGAAAAAGATTGTGTTCAGGTTGATCGCGATGAAACTATTTATGCTGTTTTCGATTCCAGTAAGCAATGCAATTCGGCTGATATGGGTTGCAGTCGTTTAGGACAAAGCGCGGCGAGTGGTTCTGATTGGTCAGATGTCTTTAAGAAAAATAATCCAAATTTATACAGCAGTATTCTATGCGGACAAGCTGAAGTTGGATGTGAAAAATGGACAACAGAAGATGGCTCAGAGAGTTATTTTAGAGATCCCGGAAATGAAACCTGCCAATATCGCACTAGCCATGATCCGGCCGTTCCGGGCAAAGCTTGGTATAAGATTCCGGTTAAGCGTTGCGATTTTGAAAATAGTAATGGCTCGATAGATACTGCGGAGGAAAAAGCTGGAATGGTTTGTTCGTCTGATAGTATGTGTGCATCCAGTTCTTGTATTGTAGATAATAATGACTATCCTTGTGAAACATCATACTTTGAGACTTTCGGTCTCGGTGGTGCCGGCAATCAAGTCCCTGTCCCAAGTAAACAAGCCGGTTTGTGCCAAGCGACCGCTTCTGGTTGTACGGAATATATTGATCCAATAAGTAATTTTTCGGTAGGGCTTTTATATAATTCGAGCCATAAATTAAATGATAACGGTGAAGCCGATGGCTGGAAAGATGGTACTCAGGAAGTTAGTTTAAGTCCAAATAAATTATATATCTTATCTGTTGATAAGGGAGATAAAGATACAGTTTTAGAATTTGATGCGATTGTTAAACCGTTATTAGCCGATAATAATTTAGGGGCATCAATCACTACTATCACTGCGCAAGCTGGTACTAGCACACGAATTATGTTTGCCTCTTTAGCTAATTCGTCAGTTTTCATTTCTGGAGGCGAAACGGACAAAAAGATTGAATTGAAGGAAGCGATTATTAACTATCAGTTTAAAGACAATGTCGATACAGTTAGCTGTAATGGAACAGTTAATCTTGATGCCGGATGTATTCTCTTTAATGAAAGAAGTACAAGTGGTGCATCTGGTTTAACGAGTGGTAAATTCGACGCTTTAAATAGCATTAACGGACAAGCGCCGAAAAATTGTAGTTCGGATAATAAAACTTGTACTGCTAATAAACTTATCAAAGTAAGTCCGGACAGGGTATGTTCTAAATGGCTTAGCTGTATTGCTTATTCATATGATTCGGATACAGGAGAGAAGGTTTGTTCAGCTTTAGGGGAATGTACTCGTCTTGATGATAAGAATGAATGTGCGAATTTTGAAGATGTTCCAAGCGGGAATATGCTCTTCGATGATTTAGGAAAGAATAAAAATGCTACCGGGTATTATTTGCTTGATAATTATCATTTAAGCAACATGAAAGAAGTCGGGCTTAAAGTGTCTGGCGCTAATTATGATTTTGAAGGCGGTGCAGCTCCGGAAAATACTTTAATTATCAGTGAGCCAGAAAATTCGCCGACTGATTATCCGGCTCATAATACTAGTTATTTGAAAGTGCCGGCTGGTGTGACTGCTTTAGTAGGAGAAAAGATAAGTGTTCAAAAAAATCAGACATATTTTATTAACTTTTTAGTTAATACACGTGGTTCTGGTCTGGCCGCTAGGATGATAATTGAATTTATATCCACTGATGGAATAATTTCGACAATCACAAAAGATTTTTATTCTAGTAACGGCTGGACTCGCCAAATTATGCCATTTAAGACCTCGGGATCGGCGGACAAGATAAGAATATATTTAGGCGCAGATAATACTGGTTTAGATACTCAAGCTGTTTATTTTGATGATATAAATATCGAACCGGTTCTAGAAATCGGAGGCGCCAGCGGAGATCAACAATATGTTTCTCGTGAATGTCGCTTGTATCCGAATAATGAAAGTTTAACTTGTGTTAATAAGAATGAAAATGTTTTAACTGATGGTTGGGAGGGGTATTGTCTTGAACATGATCCGGATAATCCATCCGTTTGTTTGCTTTGGTATCCGGTTGATAAAATAAACGCTTCTGAACTTTCAAAAGCTAACGGCGGTTATCAGGGAACATTTCCGCTTAATTATTG
>CAYIZF010000022.1:0-7868 GCA_964367825.1 uncultured Gammaproteobacteria bacterium
TTAATCATTATGGGCTCTTTTTGTATTTATGTTTTATTTTAGCTTAAAAACCGGGCAGGGAAACACATAAATATTTTATCTTTAATTTAACTATATTTTATCTAATATTAGCCTTGAAATAAGGACGAAAAATTGCTATAATTAGGCGCAAATAAATATCTTTAATTATTAATTTTATAAATTTATGGAAAAAGTAAAAATTAGCCGAGTTAATAAAGGCCTGGTTAATCCAGGTGATTATCAAGGCCTGCTGCATGAATTAAAGGGAATTATTGTAAGTGGACAGTGTCAAGCCTATAAAGCCATAGACAATATTAAAGTCCAGACATATTGGCAGATTGGCGAACGAATTGTCAGGGAAGAATTGAAAAATAAGGATAGAGCGGAGTATGGGAAATATTTGATAAATCAATTGTCGGTAGATTTAGGCATAGAACATAAATTAATGTATCGAATAGTTAGATTTTATAGGGTTTATCCAATTGTCGCATCGCTGATGCGACAATTGAGCTGGACCCATTATTATAGCTTAATGGATATAGAAGATAATAAAGAACGCCAATTTTATGAAAGAAAAATAGTAGCTAATTCCTGGTCTGTCCGAGAGCTTAAAGAACAAATAAAGAACCATCTCTACCAAAAAACTGATGATAAAGGAAAAAACGAAATGTTAAAAACCAAGATCTCAACCGTGGTTGATTTACAGAAAATATTCAAACCTGATTACGATTTTACTTTTTTAGAAATAGCGCCCAATCATCCCGAAAAAGAATTGGAAGATAGAATATTGTTAAATATCGAAAATTTTCTCAAAGAATTAGGCGATGATTTTATGTTTTTGGGTAGGCAAGTGCCTATTTTAATTGATAATGAGAGGCACTATTCGGAGCCATATTTATCTCCCTTCACGGCTTATAATTGTCGCGATTGTTTTTAGAGTAATAATTAAATCAAGATAGAAAGAGCGATGCTTTAGATAAAATAAATCATACTGCAATTTTTCTAAAGTATCTTCAAGCGACGGGGAATGATATTTCCCGGAAACTTGATCCCAACCGGTGATTCCTGGTTTGATTAAAAGGCGGGTTTTATAAAAAGGAATTTGATGTTCGAGTTCGGAAACTATTTCCGGTCTTTCTGGACGCGGGCCGATAAAACTCATTTCGCCTTTGATAATATTTAATACCTGAGGAATTTCGTCTAAACGGGTTTTTCTTAAAAACGAACCGAATTTAGTCACACGTTTATCGCCCTCAACCGTCATTGTTCGATTATTGCCGTCTTCTCGCATTGTGCGGAATTTAATCATCTTAAATATTTTCTCGTTTTGGCCATATCTTTCTTGGGTAAAGAAAACTGGACCGTGGCTGCCGAATTTTATGCCGAGCGCGATAAACGGCCAGAAAATAGCGGTAATAATTAAAAGCAGGATAGCGCCGATAAAATCAAAGATGCGTTTAATGAAATTATAATAATTTTTTTCGCCTTCGTGGATATTTTCTAAAAACCAACTGGAATCAATCGCTTCGACCGGAACTTTGCCGGTTAAAAGTTCATAGAAGTCCGGGTAATCAAAGAAAGTTACGTTATAAGCTAAACAACTAAATAGTGTTTCGCGTAGTTTTTCGTCTTTATTAAAATCATCGGCGACGACGATAGCGCGGATATTATTTTCTTTAACGCTTTCAACAAGCGTGGCCATTTCGCTCGGTTCTTTAAAAATCAAAGCGGTTTGGTAGCCGGCGCCGGGATTATTTTTTAATTCTTCGATTAAGATTTCGGTATATTTATTAAAACCGATAATTGCGAGATTACTTTTAGGAATTAGGGGACTGACCAGAGCTTGATAGAGATTGCGCCAAACGAAGAAGAGAAGAGTTGAAACCGCGATAAAGATAAAGAGATTGGTTTTTGGGGCGATAGTCGATTGAACGTTAAGGTAAAAATAGATAATCGAAAGAAGACCGCTTAAAGCCACGGCGCTGATAGTCGAGATAAAAAATTTTCGACCGTTTGATTTAGTGTTTAAATTATATAGGCCGTTAATATAAAAAACGGTTAGCCAAATAATAAAGACGACTAAAAAATGAGGCAGATGGCCATAAAAATTCGTTCGCCAGGTTTCTTGCGGGTAGCGAATAACAATCGTTAAAAAGAGGGAAATGGTTAAAAAAATAAAATCGCCGGAAAAGAGAATAATTTTTTTAAGTCGGCTAAGCATATTTTTGTTGATTAATACTTTTAATATAGCAATATAAGCCTAAAAAATCAATGAGAATAATGCTTTATTTTTTTTAAAATATGATATAATAAAATAAGTTAATAATAGGTGGCGGAGATAATTTTTTAGCCGCTATTATTGCGCTTTTAATTATACTAATATTAAATAAAATGTTAAATAAAATGTTTCAATCAAGAATTTTTAAATTAAGTCTGCCCGTCTTGCTTGTTTCCGCCTTCTTCTTATTTTGCCCTTTCTTTGCGAAAGCGGCCTCGGTTTGTACAAGCTCGACTATGGTAAAGGTTGTCGCTCGCGACGCTAACGGCGAGTATATACCTAAAGTGAGCGTGGATATTTATAAACAAACAGTTGATGCTGATGGTAATAAAAAACCGGGAACGAGAGTCGGTGGCGGTACTACTGACGCTACTTTAGGAATAGCCAAGATCTCTTTTACTAATAGCTTAGCTGAATCAGCTACTTATGTGATTAGAATGCGTACAATCGCTAAAGATTCGGCTAGCTTTTATTTTTACGATTATGATTTCTATTGTGGTGAAACGGTTACCGTCGAAGAAACTTTAAGCGGCTTAGAGTTGTCTTTTATTGAATCTAACGGCGATGCTTTGTCTGATGTTAAGTATAGTATTTATACCCAGCTTTATAATATTGACGATGAACTGCAAGAAGAGACTAATGAACTTTTAGGGACTTTTACTCCTAGTTCGTCTGGTCAAGCCCGAGTTTATTTACCGCAAGGAAGTGTCCGGGGAGTAACGAATTTAAAAGATTATTATGTGTTGAAAACGACTTATAAGGGCGTTGATTCTTATCAATACAATATTCATATGGTCGATAAGGAAATGATTCGAATAAATTTTGGCGCCAGTGCTCTTCGTCTACGCTTTAAATATTCTGGTGGCTCTACGTTTACCGGTTTAACGGCAGAAGTCTATACGCAAAAAATTAATAGTGATGGGGATGAAGAAATTGATAAGAAAGTAGGAACTTTAACGACGGGTAGTAATGGCTATGGCAGTTTAGATGTGGCTGAAGGAAATTATGCGGTGCGGGTGAAAATCGAAGGTGTTTATCAAACTTTTTGGGATGTTCATGCTTCGGCCGGTGTTACTTCCGATACTACTTTAACATTAAAAAATAGCGGAACATCTTCGTCTTCCAATACGACAACAACGACTAATTGTTCGACTAATTCGAAATTAAATATCGCTTTAAAAAATATTTCTGGCGAAGCGGCCGCTAATTTGAATTTTAAAGTTTATGAACAAGAAACGAGTATTAAAGGAGTAACTGTTCTTGACTCAACCGTATTAGCTTCGGGGAAAACTGATGCTAACGGTCAAGCTTCCGTTTCTTTTAAGCCTAATACCGCTTCCGTTTATGCGTTAGAAGTTTGGGATAAGAATAAAGACAAAGGAACTTTTTGGATTTTTAATGTCGTAAAATTTACTTGCGGCAGCGAGAAAACTATCGTTCGAAATTTACCGGCTTTAAATATTGTTTTACGTGATTCGTCCGGTTCGCCGAAATATAATTACGCCTTTTCTTTATATGAACAAAAATTTGATATCGACGGAAAACCGACTTTTACTTCCGGTGATTTGATCGCCAGCTTAAAAACTGGTTCCGATGGAAAAATAACGGTTTTTGTTCCGCCTTATGATGCTTATCATGAAGCGCAATCCGGTATTTATGTGATTAGCACTAAAGATACAAATGGTAATGTGAAGAATTTCTATAATATTCAGATTTCCGCTAATCAAGATTATAATTTTGATTCGTCTTTTAGCGGTATAACCGGTGAGCTTAGCGACGCGCAAGGACGTTTAGTTGCTAATAAATCGGTGATGTTATATGAGCAAAAAGAGAACGATGGATATTATGGTTTAGGTAATAAATTATTTACGACTAAAACCGATTCGAGCGGTCAATTTTCTTTTGAATATCAAGAGGGTGTATATGCGATAGCGGTTGCGGACGATCTCGGAAATCAAAATGAGTTTTGGAATGTGTCGGTTGATTCGGGAAAAAAGTTAAAAGAATTAAAATCTAGTTTAATAACTTTTAAGGCTCCGACTACTGTTACTTCATTAAAATTATATTATTTAACCGGGGAAAATGGGACATATTATAAAGGTTCTCAAGCCGGAACGGTAAAATTAACTAACGGAACCGCTTCCTTAAGCTTGGCCGCCGGTCCATATCTCGCTTCTTACACAAGTACTGCAAAATCTTCCGGTTCATCTTCATCTTCCGGTTCGACAATTGAATATGGACAAGCTTTCTATGCTAGAAATGGAATAGCCTTTACTTTAAATTTATCCTCTGCTTCTAAATATTCTTTGGTCGGAAAAACTTCTTTCTCTTTATCGAAACTTGCCGATGTCGATGCGGTTGTTAAATCCAACGGTTCTTCTGCCGGTTCATCTGATAGTTCTTCTGTGGCGAATTCATCCCCTCTTGCCTCAAAGCTTAAAGGAAAAATTTTATTGCAAGTCGAAGATAAAGGGCAGGCTTGGTATGTTAATCCGGTTAATGGGAAAAAATATAGCTTAGGAAAACCGGCCGACGCTTTTGATTTAATGAGAAAGTTGGCTTTAGGGGTATCAAATGCTAATTTTAATTCAATTGAAAAAAGTCCGAGTTCTTGGAAAAACTTAGCCGGACGAATATTAATTAAGCCGGAAGATAATGGAAAAGCTTATTATTTTAATCCTGATAATTTAAAACTATACTATCTCGGACGCCCGGCTGACGCGTTTAACGTGATGAGAAATCTCGGATTGGGAATAACTACCGGTAATTTAAACACGATAACTTCCGCCGAATAATTATGGTTAATTCTTCGACACAATTTTCCGCATCTAAATATTCTTGGCCGACTATCGGAAACGAGAAGGCGATTGATTTTTTAAATCGCAGTTTAGAAAGTGATAAAGTCGCTCAGACTTATATTTTTATCGGTCCGGAGGAACTCGGTAAATCGACTATTGCGCTGGCTTTTGCCCGCAATCTTCAAGGAAATCGCGAGGGGTTTAATAGTGATTTATATGTTTTAAGTCCGGAAGCGGATAAAAAAAATATCGGTATCGAAGCTGTTAGAGATTTCATTAAGATGTTAAATCTCAGTTCTTTCCTTGATTCCTATAAAATCGGTATAATAAAGGAAGCGGATTCTTTAAGCGAAGAGGCGAAGAGCGCTTTATTAAAAACTCTTGAAGAACCGCGGGACAAAGTGATTATAATATTATTGGTTAATGCCGAAGAAAATTTGCCGGCGACTATTTTATCGCGCGGCCAGAAACTTTATTTTTATCCCGTGCCGGCGCCGACGATTTATGATTATTTAATTGATAATTATGGCGCTAATCGTTCATTAGCTAAGGACTTAAGTTTTCTGGCTCTCGGTCGGCCGTTAAAGGCAATTTATTATTTAGAAAATCCTGAAGAATATAAAGAGTACTTAGAAAAAGCGGGAAAGATTTTAAATTTTTTTAATGCGGATGTTAATAGCCGTTTAAAAACATTAGATAATCTTTTTACCGATCGGACATATAGTCGCCAAGCAGTGGCTAGCGCATCGGAAATAATTATGATGATTGAAGGTTTATTGCGCGATTTTATCCTTCTTTCTTTAGGGCAAGATAATCTTATCCAGCATCAAGTTTTGCGTGATTCTTTACAAAGCGGATTATCTAATTTTCCGGAAGAGAATGAAACTAAGGCGCTCGGATTGCTTAGCCGTTTAAAATTTGTCGCACAGGCGAAAGAATATCTTAATTCAAACGTTAATCCGCGCTTAATTCTTGAACAATTAGTTATTAATTTATAGAAATATATGTTTAACAAATCTTTTAAATTGATTTTAGCTCTCGTGGCAGTTGTGTTAGTAACTTCCGCTTGTTCGTTCACGGCCAATACGGCTTCAAAACCACAGGTTGCCGATGGTAGTGTTTTTGTTAGTTCTGATAAAGGTAACACTTGGAAATTATTAACTTCTATTCCGAGCGTCACCGGACGACCGGGAAGTATTGCTGATATCAGCGTTAATTTAATGACTATGGATCCGCAAGATAGTAAGGCGGTTTATTTAGCGAGCTCTGAAAAAGGTTTGTATTATACTTATAATATTTCTGAGGGCTGGCGTTTTGTTTCCGGCTTGCCAAACACGACTATTAACGATGTTAAGGTTGATCCAAAATCAAAATGCATAATTTATGCCGCCGTCGGTAATCAAGTTTATCGTTCTAATGATTGTTCGCGCACTTGGACGCAGATATATTTTGACAGTAATACCAGCGTATTTGTTAAATCAATTGCCATTGATCATTATAATACCAGAAATATTTATATCGGAACTAGCCGCGGCGATATTATTAAAAGTATCGATGGCGGAACTTCTTGGCGAACTATTCAGCGTTTAAGCGATGGCGTTTTGCGGTTAGCTATTTCTCCGCTTGATAGCCGTTTAATTTTTGTGGCTACGAGTAAGAATAAATTTTATAGTTTTAATTCCAATACTAATACTAACGCTGTTACTTCGGCCGATATAGAAGCTAATTTTCAGGTGGAAAATTGGATAGATATGAATACTGTGTTAGAATCTTTTAATCTCGGTTCTAGTTTTAGAGATCTTGTTATCAATGAAAAAGATAATATGATGTTTTTGGCGACAGAAAAAGTTATCTTACGTTCAATAGATAATGGTATGACTTGGGAAAATATTAATCTTATCCAAACAGAAAAAGACGCGGTAATTAATGCGCTCGCGATAAACCCGACAAACTCTAACGAAATATATTATGTAACTAATACCGCTTTTATGAAATCTATTGATGGTGGCGCTACTTGGACATCGAAGAATTTGCCGACTAAACGTTCCGGACGCGAGTTGTTGGTTGATTTTAAAAATCCAAACATAATATATTTAGGAACAAAGATAATAGAAAAATAGAGAGATAAAAAAAATTATTAATATTTAATATAATTATATGAGTGAATTTTTACAGAAAAAACAGGGAGATTTTACCGGCGCTTTAGATTTTTTTAAGAAAGATATCGCGACTTTAAGAACAGGGAGGGCTAATCCGTCCGTGCTTGATAATATCCAAGTCGAAGCTTACGGCGTAATGAATCCGGTTAATGCCGTTGGTAATATTGCCGTTTCTGATGCGCGCAGTATCGTTATTGTTCCATGGGATAAGTCGGTTTCAAAAGCGATTGAAAAAGCGATTATTGATGCCGGTCTTGGTTTAGGAATTACTAATGAAGGCGACAAAATTCGTTTGACTGTTCCGGCTTTAACTGAAGAAACCAGAAAGACATTAGTTAAGACTTTAAATGAAAAAATGGAAAAGACTCGCATTATTTTACGCCAAGCGCGTGAGAGCGTTAAAGATTTAATTGAAACCGCTTTCGACAATAAAGAAGTAAGTGAAGATGATAAATTTAGATTTATGAAAGAATTGGATGAATTTTCCGCGAAGAAAAATGATGAGTTAAAAGAAATCCGTGATCGCAAAGAAGCGGATATTATGGAAATTTAATAGGCGATAATAAAAAAATAATATTATGTTTTTAACGATTGTTATCTTTGTTATCGTTCTATCGGCAATAGTTTTTGTTC
>CAYIZF010000023.1:0-7810 GCA_964367825.1 uncultured Gammaproteobacteria bacterium
AAGAATTACATGATAAACAGTAAAAAACAGATAACAAAAATAATAATTAACAAGCCGACAAAGAAATCAGGTAAACCGATAAAGAAAGTAAAAGCTCGAGTATTGGTTGCGATGTCTGGCGGTGTTGATTCTAGTGTGGCGGCGCAATTATTAAAAAACCAGGGCTATGATGTTGCTGGTGTCTTTTTGCATTTTTGGAAAGATGAATCAGTCGGTTCAAAAGCGGAAAATCGTTGCTGTTCTTTAGAGTCTATGCTTGACGCTAAAGAGGTGGCTGCTAAAATTGGTATTCCTCTTTATACTTTTAATTTTTCTGAACAGTTTAAAAAAGCAGTGGTTGATAATTTTTTAAGTGAATATGCGACTGGTCGCACACCGAATCCTTGCGTGGTTTGTAATCGTAAAATAAAAATTGGATTATTGCTTAAGCACGCTCGTGCTTTAGGTTATGATTATGTTGCCACCGGCCATTATTTAAACATCAAGAAAGTCGGACGCGAATATCAATTATTTAAAGCTCGCGATGTAAATAAAGATCAAACATATTTTCTTTATACTTTCGGGCCGGAGGAATTGAAGCATTTATTATTTCCACTCGGTGGTTATATTAAACCGCAAGTTAGAAAATTAGCGGAGAAGTTTGATTTAAAAGTCGCGCATAAAGCGGAAAGTCAGGATATTTGTTTCTTATCCGGCGATCATAATAATTTTTTAAAGAAATATTTAGAACTAAAACCGGGCGATATTCGACTTTTGGAAACAAATGAAAAGATTGGCGAACATCTCGGCTTGCCATTATACACTATTGGTCAGCGCCGTGGATTAGTCGGTGGTACCGGACCGTATTATGTTGCGAAATTTGATTATAAGAAAAACATTCTTTACGTCGTTAAAAGTTGGAATGAAGATATTTTATATCAGCCGGGACTTATTGCTCGAAAAGTTAATTGGTTAAACGGCAAATCACCGAAAAAAACTTTTAAATGCGAGGCGGTTATTCGTTATGGGCATAAAGCGGTTAAATGTACTGTGACGTCTAAAAATAAAAAATCAACGGCTGCTAATTTAGATTATATTGTTATGTTTGATAAACCTCAGCGTGCCGTTACCCCCGGTCAGAGTATTGTTTTTTATAATAAAAAACAGGTATTGGGCGGAGGTTTGATTTCTGTGCTATAATAATTTTTGTATTTAAAATTAATTTACAAATAATATTATGGCCCAACAACTACCAGACGTTTTTAAAAGAATCCAAGAAAAGAAAAGAGAACAACGAGATTTGAAAACAATTTATCGCGACGCTCTTTCAGTTAACGGCGAATATCAACAAGTACTCGAGGAACTTGAAGCCTTGAAGATAAAGAAAAAGAAAATTTTAGCCACTGTCCAGGCGGAATTCAAGGAAGAATTTGATAAGCTTGAAGGATTGAAATTAAATATTGCCGGCGATAATCAATTACTTAGTGACCTAGCTTTAACTCAGTTTGTTAGCGGGGAAACGGTCAAGATAGTTGATGAGAATAAAGTTGAATACGAACCAGTATTCACGGTCAGATTTAAGAAGATTGGTTAGAAAATATTTTTAATAAAAAACGGACCAATAATTTTGGCTCGTTTTTTTTGTGCCGCGAGAGGGAATTAATCTTTTTTAAAATCTATAGTTTTTAGAAATAAATCAACGTTCTTTAAAATTCTTATATTATACCTCGTAGCTTTGGTGGTATTAATTTTATATATTTTAGGATTGAACTTTAATTTTTTCAAAATTTCAATAACGTCGTTAGCCAAATCTGGTATAATAGTTACAAAACCTGCCATTTTGTAATTTCTATCATTATATATCGAACCATCCGTTTCAAATAATCCGCGTATACAGGCTATGGAATATTTCTCATTTTCTTTTATCCAATTTGGTATGCAAATATTCTGTTTATATTTTGGTCCATCTTTAGCCTTCCAACCTAATAAATTTTCCCATTTATTTGAGTAACAACTAATATCGCAACAATTTTATTTATTTTTAATAATTGATACCTTGTTTTTGGGAAGAAGTTTTTTGATAGCTAATTGTATTCTTTCTAATATCCCAGGATATTTTAAATCACATGTTACCCTTAGTCTAACGGCCCGCCCATTGGGGTTAGAAAGATTACCATCGCCCATGGCCACGCCGATAATATAAGCAAGATTCGTTTTATCTTTATTCATGGAAATAAAAAAGTACCCGGAGCGGGAATCGAACCCGCATGACCTCTCGGCCGCGCGATTTTGAATCGCGTTCGTCTACCAGTTCCGACATCCGGGCAAACAACTATTAGACTTATTACGAAATTTAGTATAATAAATATACTTTTAATTGTCAAAGGCGTTTCGGTCAATTGTCAAAGGGTTTTCTTTAAGATATAATATGAATATAAATAAAGCCTATGGGAAAAATAATTGCGATTGTTAACCAAAAAGGCGGTGTCGGTAAAACGACTACGGCCGTAAATTTAAGTGCCTATTTGGCCCATTTGGGTAAACAGGTGCTTTTGGTTGATTTAGACCCCCAAGCGAATGCTACTTCCGGTTTAGGGCTTGATCATCGTAACTTAGAGGCTGGTATTTATGAATCTTTAGTAAGTGATAAGCCGGTCCATGAAATTATAAAACGAACCATGCAAAATGGATTAAAAATTGCTCCGGCAACTTTAGCTTTGGCTGGCGCCGGGATTGATTTAGTAGCTTTGGATAATCGTGAATTTCGTCTTTCAAACATATTAGAAGATGTACGAAAAGATTTTGATTTTATTATAGTTGACGGTCCGCCATCTCTTGGATTATTAACAGTTAATAGTTTAATTGCCGCTGATGAAGTTTTAATTCCGATTCAGAGCGAATATTATGCCCTTGAAGGTTTAAGCCAATTACTCGAAACAATCAGCTTAGTTCAAAATAATTTGAAGCCAACTTTAGGAATCATGGGGGCGGTTATTACGATGTATGATAACCGTAATAAATTATCCGGCGCGGTTATGGAAGAATTATATAAATTTTTTCCGAATCGAATTTTCCGTTCTATTATTCCACGCAGTGTTCGTTTAGCGGAAGCGCCGAGTTATGGTCGCTCAATTTTACATTATGATCCGAAATCACGCGGTGGAAAGGCGTATGAGAATTTAGCGCGAGAAGTTTTAAGTTTAGAAAATAAACTTTAGAAAAATAAAAATTCAGATAAATAATATATGCCACAAGGTTTAGGCCGAGGACTCGGCTCATTAATTCCAAAGAAAACGATGACTTACGGACAGAATCCGTTTAAACCGGAAGTCAGTGAAGAAGAAACGGTTATTATTAATGATAATGATCGTATTTTAAAGATAAGTCCGGATAGAATAGCGATAAATCCTCAGCAACCCCGAACTCATTTTGCTGAAGCCGCTTTAAATGATTTAGCGGAATCTATTCGTCAGCATGGAATTATTTCGCCGCTAATTGTTACTAGAAAAGGAGACGGCTTTGAACTTATTGCCGGTGAACGTCGTTTGCGTAGCGCTAAATTAATTGGCTTAAAAGAAGTTCCGGTTATTGTCCGTGAGGAAAAAGAACAGAAAAAATTAGAAATTGCTTTGATTGAAAATTTACAGCGCGAAAATTTAAATCCACTTGAAACCGCTCGCGCTTATCAAAGATTAATTGATGAATTTAATATTACTCAAGAAGAAGCGGCTAAGAAAGTCGGCAAAGCGCGCTCAAGCGTCGCTAACGCTTTACGTCTTTTAGTTCTGCCAATGCCTATTCAAGACGCTTTAGCCGAAGGAAAGATTACCGAAGCGCACGCTAAATATTTATTGGGTCTTGAAGGAGAAGCAAAACAAGTGAACATGTTGAAAAAGATAATGCGCCAGAACATGACTGTAGCGGAAACTGATCGAGAAATTAAACGTCTTGGTGGAACTAAAGCGGCTAAACCGAAAGATTATTTTGATCGCGCCCGTGAAGAAGAATTAGGAGAATTTTTAACTACTAAAGTCGAAATAAAACGCCAAGGAAAGGGTGGAAAGTTAATTATTGACTTTTACTCAGAAGAGGAATTAAATGAAATATCAAAGAAAATAAAGCAATAATTAATTTTTTTTCATGTCTTTTGTCCATCTCCACAATCATAGCCACTACTCATTACTCGACGGTCTTACCAAACTCGATGAGATGATTAATTTTGCTAAAGAGCAGGGTTCTCCGGCGGTTGCTTTGACTGACCATGGTTCGATGTATGGAGCCATAGAATTCTACCAGAAGGCTAAAAAAGCCGGAATTAAGCCGATTATTGGGGTTGAGACATATTTAGCCCCTAATTCTCGTTTTGATAAAAATACCCGTGAAGATGGTCGTGGTTATCATCTTCTTCTTTTAGCCAAAAATGAAATTGGTTATAAAAATTTGATTAAATTAGTTTCCGCGGCTCACACCGAGGGTTTTTATTATAAACCGAGAGTGGACTGGGAAATTTTAGAAAAATATCATGAAGGATTAATTGCTTCAACCGCTTGTTTGGCCGGAGAGATACCGCGCTTAATTACCGGTGATAAAATTACTGAAGCGAAAAAACGAATTAAAGAATATAATAATCTTTTTGGACAAGATAATTTTTATTTGGAGCTAATGGACCATCCTGAACTTGAAGATATGGCAAAAGTCAATGCGCAACTACTCGAGTTTTCTAAAGAGTTAAATGTCCCGGTTGTGGCGACTAACGATATTCATTATTTTAAAAAAGAAGACGCAGAAGCTCAGGATATTCTTTTGTGTTTACAGAATAAAAAGAAAATTACCGATACTGATAGAATGACGATGATTGGTTATGGTGATTATTCGATGCGTTCAAACGCCGATATGATTGCCGCTTTCAAGGATACTCCGGAAGCGATTGCCAATACTTTAAAGATTGCCGAGATGTGTAATCTGGAAATTGAACTTGGTAATATTCAGTTGCCATATTTTGAAGTTCCTGAAGGCTATGACGGCGATTCTTATTTAAGAGAATTATGTGAAAAGGGAATATTAAAACGTTATCCAGGAGCAACCGAAGAAGAATTAAAACCGGTGCGTGAAAGATTAGACTATGAATTATCAGTTATTACTAAGATGGGTTGGCCAGCCTACTTTTTAATTGTGGCGGATTTTGTTAATTGGTCGCGAGAAAATAAAATTGTTGTCGGGCCGGGACGTGGTAGCGCGGCTGGTTCGATTGTTTGTTATTTAACCGGAATCACCAGTCTTGATCCTTTAAAATATGATTTACTGTTTGAACGTTTCTTAAATCCGGAACGTATTTCCATGCCCGATATTGATATGGATTTTGCCGATGTCCGCCGTGGAGATGTTATTGATTATGTAGCGAGAAAATATGGTCGCGATCATGTCGCGCAAATTATCACTTTTGGAACAATGGCGGCGAGAATGGCAGTTCGTGATGTTGGACGTGTGCTTGATGAACCTTATGATTTTTGCGATAAGATTTCTAAAAGCATCCCGATGTTTACCAGTCTCGATGAAGCTTTGAAAACTGTTCCGGAAGTTAAAGAAATGTATAGTAATGATCCGGCCGCTAAACGTGTATTAGATTACGCGCTTCGCTTAGAAGGAGTGGCGCGTCATTCTTCGACACATGCTTGCGGAGTTCTAATTACTAATAAACCGTTAACCGATTATGTTCCGATTCAGTACGCTTCGTCTTCCGATAAAAGTATTATTTCCCAATATTCTTTACATCCGGTTGAAGATTTAGGTTTATTAAAGATGGACTTTTTGGGTTTAAAAAACCTAACTATTATCGAATCAGCTTTGAAGATTATTAAAAATACTCGTGGGTTGGATATTGATATTGATAAAATTCCTTTAGACGATTCAGCAGCTTATAAATTATTCCAAGACGGAGAAACGACTGGGGTTTTTCAATTTGAATCATCCGGTATGAAACGCTATTTGCGCGAACTTAAACCAACTGTTTTCGAAGATATAATTGCGATGGTTGCTTTGTATCGTCCGGGACCGATGGAGTGGATTCCTGATTATATTGCCGGTAAACATAAAACGAAAAAAGTCGCCTATCTTCATCCTAAATTAGCCCCGATTCTTGAAAAGACATATGGCGTAGCGATTTATCAAGAGCAGGTTATGCAAATTGCGCGTAATTTAGCAGGCTTTACTATGGGCCAGGCTGATGTTTTGCGTAAGGCGATGGGTAAAAAAATCGCTTCTTTACTAGCTGAACAAAAAGAGAAGTTTATTGAAGGTTGTGTTAAGAATGGAGTTTATAAAGAATTAGGCGAAAAAGTTTTTTCATTTATCGAACCGTTTGCCGGATATGGTTTTAATCGGTCGCATGCGGCTTGTTATGCGATGATCGGTTATCAGACCGCTTATTTAAAGGCACATTGGCCGGTTGAATTTATGGCCGCCTTATTAACTTCTGATTATGGAGATTCAGATAGAATTGCGATTGAAATTGAGGAATGCCGTAACATGGGAATTAAAATTATGGCTCCGGACATAAATGAATCTTTCGGCACCTTTACTGCTGTTACTGCCGGCACCAAAGAAAATCAACCGGTTAGAGAAGGGGAAAAAGTTGATACGATTCGTTTTGGTCTTAAAGCGATTAAGAATGTCGGGGAACATATTATTGAAATTATTATTAATGAACGCAAAAAGAACGGACTTTATAAAGATATTTTTGATTTATTAGAAAGAGTAACTGATAAAGATCTTAATAAAAAGTCTTTAGAAAGTTTAATAAAGAGCGGCGCGATGGAGGGTTTTGGAGAACGTGGTTTATTATTATCAAATTTAGAAAAGTTATTAAATTATAATAAAGAGCTAACTAAAATCCGTGAAAGCAAGCAGACCAGTTTATTTGCCGATTTACCTTCGAATGCTGGATTAAGTAAGGTGTCGTTAGTCCCAGCTCCGCCAGCAGAGCAAAATGAAAAATTGATTTGGGAGAAAGAACTGCTTGGTCTCTATGTTAGCGAACATCCATATAATATTTTTCGTCAATATTTATCCGGTTATGCAATTTCTTTAGCAAAATTATCTCAGCATAAAGGAGCGGATCGCGTTGTTATTGCCGGTATTGTTTCTACTATTAAAAAAATTATTACCCGTAAGGGCGAATCAATGCTTTTTGTTAAAATTGAAGATGCAGTTAAATCAGTTGAGCTTTTAGTTTTTCCGCGTTTATATAAAGAAACTGCCAATCTTTGGATCGACGGTCAGGCGGTTATTTTAGATGGAAAAGTTTCTGAAAAAGATACAGAAATAAAAGTTTTAGTTAATCGTGCTGTTACGCTTGATCCGCTTTCTCCGCAGAAATCAATAGACAATTTTAAGCGCATGATGATGGAAACAGCATCAGATAAGCCAGATTATCGTGCTAAATATGCTCAAGCGGCCGCTCAGAAGAAAAAAGAGGCTGACACTATTAAGCAAGAAGAGAAAATAAAAAAACCGCTTAAAGTTATTTTTTTGGGAGAACCATCAAGTGAAAATATTCTTGGGATGAAAGAATTATTTTCTGTTTATCCGGGAGAAGATGAGGTATATTTTAAAATAACGGAAAATGGAAAATCAAAAATCATCAAAACAGCTTTTCGGGTTGATAATAATGCTGAGTTAAATAAAGAATTAAATAAGCAATTTGGCGATTTAATAAAGATTGCTGCTTAATAAATTGCTGTTGTTATAAAATTCTGATATAATAAAATTAATTAAATTATAAACTTTTTTTAAATTAAAATTTTTAATTCTTTTTTGATATTATGTCTAGAGT
>CAYIZF010000024.1:0-7519 GCA_964367825.1 uncultured Gammaproteobacteria bacterium
AATAGATACAAATAATATTTTATTCTATCTCACTCCGATTAGCTTTCGAACTTTCTCCATTTTTTTCTCAGAAATCTCGGTCATCTTTTCTCTTCCTTCTTTTAATATTCTTTTTACATCTTCATCGGAAATACTATTATATTTATTTTGAAAATCAGTTAAAAATTTTACAACCACATCCGCCAAATCTTTTTTAAAATCACCATAGCCTTTGCCTTTATAATCTTTTACGAGTCTTGGGACTTCACGATTGCCTAGAAGGGCATAGATAGTTAGTAAATTTGAAAGCGCCGGTTTATTTTCTAAATCATATTCTATGTCCGTCCCGGAATCAGTAACGGCGCGCATAATTTTTTTTCTGGCAATTTCAACATCATCTAATAAAGCAATGCTATTATTTTGGTTGTCTTCACTCTTGCTCATCTTTTTCTTCGGATCAAGTAAAGACATTATGCGGGCACCTTCTTTTTTAACTACTGCTTGAGGGATTTTAAAGGCCTCGCCAAATTCATTATTAAATCTTTTAGCAATATCACGGGCGAGTTCAACGTGTTGTTTTTGGTCTTCGCCGACCGGAACAATATCTGTATCATACATTAATATATCAGCGGCCATTAAAACCGGGTAATCATATAAACCAACGCTAACAGACTCCTGATTTTTTCCGGCCTTATCTTTGAACTGAGTCATTTTATTTAAATCAGCAATACGTGTGCCATAGCAATTTAATACCCAGGCTAATTCAGTATGAGCCGGAATGGCGGATTGCTGAAAAATAATTGATTTTTCTGGGTCAATACCGGCAGCTAAATATATTTTAGCAATTTCTAAAATACGTTTGCGTAAAAGTTCTGGGTCCTGTTTAACAGTAATGGCGTGATAGTCAACAATTGAAAAAATACAATCATATTTTTTTTGCATTTCTACCCATTGTGAAACGGCTCCAATATAGTGCCCGATGTGCATATCGCCGCTCGGTTTAATCCCTGAAAAAATCGTTTTTTGTTTATCCATATAGTTTATTTTACTATTCTATTGTAATTTATTAGGGATTTTTTAGCAAATTAAAAACCCGTAACTAAGCCAGCTACGGGTTTTATAAAAATGTTAAAAGTTTTAAACACCCCAGTCAATTGTAAGTTGACCAGACAGCCTAACTTCCTTTTTTCTGTTTTTTCTTTTTAAAGAAATCTTCTGAGGCTCTGAAAATTCCGGTTTCTTATAAAAAATTTCTCTCATACTATGTAACTTAGAAAGTGTTGCGTAATATAGAGCATTTTCATAAGGAATGTCCGTAATCAAAAAATACACAGACCCTTCAGAAAATCTTCCGGTACGACCATCTCTTTGAAGACGAGCGATTTCCGTCATCGGCTGATTATAATGAATAACCACATCGATTTCCGGGAGAGATAAGCCTTCTTCAACCACTGAAGTGGCAAAGATAATTTTTATCTCCCGTTGACGAAACTTCTCAATCACTTCCAATTGTTTTTTTAGTGATTTACTTGTTTTTCCAAAGAGAGTATCGGATTCATATCCCATGCTATTAAACCATAAGGATAAATCAGTTCCTAGCCGTTTACTGGAAACAAACACCAAACAACTCTTTTGTTCTTCGGTTAATTCTTTCATCAGCTTAAGCAATTCAGCTTCTTTAGGATGACTACTTGAATCGATTTTTTTTATCTTCCAATATATTTTCCTAAAGCCGAGATTGTTTACAATCGTTTTAGCTGCCTTAGTTTCGCTACTCACTAAGACCTTGTAAACCTGATTAATAAAGCTAGCATAATTTTCCGTCATTAAAACGCGGAAAAGATAGGCTAACTTATACTGCCGGGAAAACAGGAGCTTAGCTTCATAAAACGCCGGTTTCGAAAGACTATTTACCTCTTTATCCAAGAGATTATTCTGTCTCTGAGTCAAGAACGGATTGTTCTCGTTAATTGGGAAAATAATTTCCTGATTAGAATCAGTAAAAACTTTTTTAAGCTTAATTAAAGTCTGAACATATTCAGACTTAAAATAAGTAGCTGCCTCTTCTAATTCCGGGGAAAGATTCGCTTTTACCAAATGATATTTGGTATCCGGTTTATTTATCTCCGCTACCACCCAATTTTTAATATTATAGACTCCCTCAATATATTGAATCGAGTCATAATCGGAACCGGGCGAAGCAGACAAACAAAGAATTTCTTTCTCCAGATGAGCAAACTTGTTGGCAATTGGGACATAGGGATATTCACCTTCTGCCTTATGAAGCTCGTCAACAATTAACAGGTCAAACAAGTTTGCATTGACTAATCCTTTTTTAAAATCAGCCATAAACACATGCGGCGTAGCAATAACCAATTGTCCTTTTATCCAATCACGTTTTGTCTTCTGCCCATGTATTGTTACTGCTTCTTTACCGGTAACATTACGATAAAGATCAGCATGCTGTTCCGTAAGGAAAACGGTTGGCGTCACAAAAAGTGTCCGTAAACCGAGAGCCTCATGAACCAAGAAAGCCATAATTGTTTTACCGGTACCGGTATCTGCAACTAGGCCCGTATTCCCATTGGCTAAATTAGCCAAGATGTCTAAAGCGTATTTTTTCCACTCTTCGATTTTTTTATAATCGCTAAAAGTAGAAAAAGGAAGCTCTCTCCATAGAGACCGAATCTCTTGTTCATTCATGATTAATTGGGGTTTTTATGTTTATTTTTTATTTAGTTTTTAAAGAAGTATTAAAATAATATATCATAAAGATATGCTTTTGTCAACGAACTTGAAAAATTAATGTCTTGTGCTAATATTGAGTGGTGCCGGGCTTGTAGCTCATCTGGTAGAGCGCTGCATTCGCATTGCAGAGGTAAGGAGTTCGAGTCTCCTCAAGTCCACCGTTTTATAAAAACGATACGGGCTGTGGTATAGTGGTATTACGCACGCTTCGGGTGCGTGTAACCCCGGTTCAATTCCGGGCAGCCCGACCACTAAAAAACCGTGGATTATCACGGTTTTTTATATTATTTATCGCTTTGACAAAAGGTCTTGACGATAATATAATGTTATGTAGAACTATATTTAAAAACCCTCTTTAGCCTAAGAGAATTTTTTTATTTTTTATGATTGATTTTAAGAAAAAAATGCAAGAATTGGAAGAATTGGAAGATAAAAGCCAATCTACCGAAATTGATGACGAATTATTAGCAAATAGTCAAAAAAGAAAAAAAATTACTACTTATGCTATCGTTTTTGCAGTAATTATCTTAGTCTTTTCAGGAAGAATAATAATGTCTAGCCCAAGCGCTACTGAATGGATGTCTGGAATGAGCTTCTTTAATAAACTTCGAAAATTAGTCCCCGCGAGCGAAAAAAAATTAACAGGAGAAGAAAACGATCGCATTAATATCCTTCTTCTTGGCATGGGGGGCAAGAATCATGAAGGCGGGCTTTTAACTGACACTATAATACTGGCTAGTCTAAAACCATCAACTAAACAGGTTTCCTTAATTTCTATCCCTAGAGATTTAACTGCTCCATCAAGTGGATGGAGAAAAATAAATACTATTAATGCCTACGCCGAACAAAAAACTCCAGGATCAGGCGGCTCAGCAACAACCGAAGCAGTGACTGAACTTTTACAAGAGCCTATTACATATTTTATAAGAGTTGATTTTGCTGGGTTCGAAAGAATTATTGATGAAATAGGAGGAGTAGAAATTAATGTAGAAAATTCATTTGATGATTATACATATCCAATTGCTGGCAGAGAAGAAGACCCTGATTATTATTCCCGTTTTGAACATTTACACTTTGATTCCGGATTACAAAAAATGAATGGATCGACCGCTTTAAAATATGCCCGCAGCAGACATGCTTTTGGCATCGAAGGTTCTGATTTCGCCCGAGCAAAACGCCAACAATTATTACTTGAAGCTGTTAAAGAAAAATTATTATCACGTCAAACACTTTTAAACCCATCTGTTTTAACAAAATTAGTCGAGGAATTCAATCAAGATGTTTCTACAAACTTAAATGTTTGGGAAATAATCCGTCTATGGAATATAACTAAAGACACACAAAAAAATCAAATAATAAACAAGGTTTTAAGTGATGCTCCGGACGGGCTACTTGCTCCAAGTACCGGGGAAGATGGCGCCTATATTTTAATTCCTCGCTCCGGTAATTTCTCTGAAATTAGAAACATGGTTCAAACAATCTTTGATTCAGCAACACCGACAGAGTCAACTAAAATAATTTCTCCTATATTGGAAGATACGAGTGTGTTTGTCGCTAATGGTACCTGGATAGATGGACTGGCAGGAAAAACATCTCTTACATTAAAAGACTCTAATTTTAAAATAACTGGAACAGGTAATGCCATAGAAAGAAATTATGAACAAACGGTTGTTTACGACTTAAGTTCCGGAGAAAAAAACGAATCTTTAACGGTAATAAAAAAATTAACTGGAGCAACTCAGGCTTTTAATTCTCCTGAATGGCTTGAAGAATATAAAACTGGAGAAAATAAATCAGACTTCCTCTTGATTTTAGGGACAGACGCCAACAAAAAATAAATTTTAAACATATGGCCAGTGAGAAAAAAAACAATTTACCATTAGTTGCTCTATGCGGACGCACAAATGTTGGCAAATCGACTCTTTTTAATTGCTTAACTGAAAAAAGACAGGCTTTAGTTTCTAATATCGCCGGCACAACACGCGATAGTAATTTAGGAATTGTTGAATGGAATAATAGCGCTTTTGAAATAGTCGACACGGCTGGAATAATCGATTGGCGTTATTTAGTTTCTAAAAAAACTACTGAAAAAGATATTGATACTCAAGCACAAAAACAAGCTCTATCCTATCTTGATCAAGCGAATTTAATTTTATTTCTTGTCGATTCAAAAACTGGCTTACTGCCGGAAGATAAAGAAATAGCAAGCGCTCTGAAAAAAAATCCACGCTATAATAAAAAGGTTTTATTAATCGCCAATAAAGTTGATAATTTCCGATCTGTTTATGAAACAGCTCAATTTAATAAACTTGGGCTCGGCGAACCGATTCCTGTTTCTGCTACTAGCAGTATGGGAACAGGTGATTTATTAGACTTAGTAATTTCTAAAATAGATAAACATAAAAAAAATAAGCATATCCAAACTGAAAAAACCGATGACGATATCAATGTTTGTATTATTGGAAAACCTAATGTTGGGAAATCCTCCTTATTAAATTCTATTCTCGGTTATGAAAGAGTAATTGTTAGCCCGGAAGCTCATACCACTCGCGAACCACAGAATACACATCTAGTTTTTAATGATAAACGCATAACCCTAGTCGACACAGCCGGAATTTCCAAACAAGGAACAAAAAGTAAAGGACTTGAAAAACCAGGAATATTAAAATCATTAAAATCACTCGATAAGGCAGATATCGCTATGCTGGTTATGGACATAAGTGAACCCATCACACACCAAGACGCCAAGATAATTCAAGAAATAGTTGATCGCCGAAAAAGTTTAATTTTTATCGCTAATAAATGGGATTTAATTGATAAACGCGATACAAAAAAATGGGAAGAGATAATTTACGATAAACTTCCTTTTGCCGCCTGGGCGCCAATTCAATTTCTATCCGCCAAAACAGGAGAGAAGGTAAATAAAATTCTTGATCTTATTTTAAAAATCGCCGCCGAACGTCAATTAAAGTTAAGCGACTCTCAATGTAATAAATTTTTAAGTCATGTCGTTAAATTACATAAACCGGCAAAAGGAAAGGGAACAAAACCACCGCGTATTTATGAATTCACTCAAACAGATTATAATCCGCCTTCTTTTGCTGTTCGTATCGGGCCAAATGATGATTTACATTTTTCTTATTTGCGTTTTATGGAAAACCGCTTACGGGAAAAATATGGTTTTACCGGCACTCCTATTAACACATCAATAACTAAAGAAAGAAAATCTCACACTACTTATAACGAGTAATCCTTGATATAATATTAATATAGCGATAATTAATTGATTGTTTGTTTTTTATGAAAATAATTGTCGGCCTGGGCAATCCCGGGGAACAATATAAGAATACGCGCCATAATATCGGCTGGTTATTTTTAGATAACCTGCTCAAAGAAGCAAAATGGCGTGAAAATAAAAAATGGGAAGCCTCTATCTACGAAGATTACGAAGATGGTGATTTTCTGTATATCAAACCGCTAACTTTTATGAATAACTCCGGACAAGCGGTTCGCAAGGTTTTAGATTATTATAAATTAATTCCAAGAAATTTTGGAATTATAAATAAAAAAGATTCGGATTTAAGAGACACATTAATTGTTATTCAAGACGATCTAGATATTGATTTTGGAAATGTAAAAATCGCCACTGAATCAACCAGCGCCGGCCATCGAGGAATTCAATCAATTATTAATCATTTAAAAACCAAAAAATTTACCAGGATAAGAATTGGTATAAAGAATGAGCTTTTACGAACAAGGATTCCGGCAGAAAAATTCGTTCTCCAAACTTTCAGTCACGAAGAAAAAGAAAGATTAAAAGAAATATTCTCAAAAATAAACATAGATAATTAACTATAAACATAAAATCCCTCTAAAAAATTTAGAGGGATTTTATTTTAATCTTATGAATAGTTTAAATGATGAAAAAATTACCAACAGACAAGCAATGTTGGGGTTTAGTTATTTTGCTAAAATCGGTCCAAAAAGTATGGGACTCTTAGAAAAATATTTTCCTTCGCCAACCGCGGCTTATTCAGCAAATTTATCTGACCTAGAAAAAGCCGGAATAAAATACAAATTAGCCCTTAACTTTATAAATTGGCGAAAAACATTCAAATTCGAAACAGCGGAAAATGAACTATTAAAAGAGGGTATTTCTTTTATCACTTGGCATGAGGAAAAGTATCCAAAACTTTTAAAAGAAATTCCCGCACCGCCATTCCTCTTATATTATCGAGGATCGCTAGATACTCTTTATGATAAAAACAAAAATCGCCTAGCGATTGTCGGGTCAAGAAAACATAGCGCTTATGCAGAAAAGGTGATAAATGAATTACTGCCAAATCTAATCGAACAAAAAATAGAAATTATCAGCGGCTTAGCACTTGGAATTGACACGCTCGCTCATCGTGGAACGCTTGATAATAAAGGAGTGACAATTGCTGTTTTAGGAACAGGAGTAAATTCAAATAATATTTATCCCTATACTAACCGCCATCTAGCCGAAGAAATAATAAACCGGGGCGGAATAATTATTTCCGAATTTCCGCCAAACACCCAACCACTTCCGCAAAACTTTCCACAACGCAATCGAATAATTTCCGGGCTCGCACAAGCAACTCTAGTAATAGAGGCGAAAGAGAAATCAGGATCATTAATTACGGCTGATTTCGCTCTAAACCAAAACAGGGAAATATTAGCAATCCCCGGAAATATTTTTGCCGAATTTTCTCGCGGCACAAATAATTTAATAAAATTTGGAGCAAAAGCAATTACTAAGATTGAAGATATC
>CAYIZF010000025.1:0-7348 GCA_964367825.1 uncultured Gammaproteobacteria bacterium
GCTTTCGTCTTTTTGCGCGTCCGGCGTTAATTATTAAATCGGGACGATTTTTTTTATCGGGAAAATATTTATCTAATTCATTAAAATTAGTAATACTTTCCTTGCCACTTATATTAAAACTGGTTGATACCAGGGGTGAGCCCGCCTTCTTTATTATTTTAACCAAAAAATTGCTTTTAGGCAAACGAATCGCCAAACCATCGGAACCGCGTGTTAATTCGCGCGGCAATTTATTTAAATTCTTTAAAATAATAGTGGTTGGCGGTTGATTTTTTGTCCAAACTTTTCTTAAAAATTTAGCTTGAACGGCTGAGATGGCGACATATTTTTTAGCCATTTTTAAATCACTGACTAAAACTAGCAGCGGTTTTTTTTTATCGCGTTTTTTAAGACGATAAATTTTTTTTATCGGCTTAATTAAATCTGCTAAACAGCTTAATCCATAAATAGTATCGGTCGGTAAAACCGCCACTTGGCCAATTTGTAAAGAACCGGCCACAAGATTAATGTCAGCCGGCTTTACGTTATTTAAATTTACTTTAATTTGAATCATGAATTTTTTTATCCTAAAAATTTTTTATCCTAGATAATCGACCTTAAGGCTTTTAAGGCGTCCGGCAAAAGCGGTAAAATAACTTTCACTATCTTTAATAAAAACGGAGCGATAACAGAAGTTTTTAATTGATTACCAATACCTAAAAGATTTCCGGCAAAAGCATAACGAGAAATAACATAGATTATCAACCCAAGAAACAATGCGCCGATAAAAAATCCTAAAATTGCGCCAGCTAAATTATTTAAATATTTGCTGCCAGGAATTACCGCCACAAAATTAAATATTTTTTCAATCAATTTAAAAACCAGCTCTGATAATTTTGTCACAGCGACAAACAAGATTATAAAAGAAAGGATTTTTCCTAGAGAATCATGGTCTTTATAAATATTTTCACTCCAAGAAAAAAATACTAGATAAAAATGGCTCGCGACAAAAGCACCAATAATTAAACCAACGACTCTCCCTAGAAGACTAATTAAGCCCTTAAACAAACCGTTTAAAGCGGAATAAGAAAGGATGACCAATAAGCAGATGTCGAAAATTGACATATATTTTTATATTTAGAAACGCGCCAATTATTGGAGGCGCGGAAAAAGGGGTTCTCCTTTTTTTATTTGTTCAGCTAAAAATTGTGTTTGAATTTTCTGGGCGGTTCCGGGAATAAACGGTTCTAATAAATAAGCGATATTTAAGATTGTCTGAGCTAAAGGACATAAAACATTTTCAATTTCTTTTTTGTCGGTCATTTTCCACGGAGTCTTCGCACTAAGCTCTTCATCACAAGCTTTTATTTTTTCCCAAAGTATCTGCAAGGCTTCATTAAAACGATATTCTTTTAAACTAGCTTCAAATCTTTCAATAGTTCCGACAATTTCTCCATCTTCTAAATTAACTTTTAGGCCGGTTTTAATTTCATTCTTTTCTAAAAGATTAGAGACACGCGCCACTAAATTCCCTAACCCGTTAGCTAGATCGGCGTTATATCTTCCTTGAAATTTTTCATCGCTATAATCTCCATCTTCAAACGGCGGAATTTCCGCTAACAGATAATAACGAACGGCGTCGGTGCCATATTTATCAGTTAATTCATAAGGGTTAACAAAATTACCCAAGCTTTTACTCATCTTTTGGCCATTCATGGTTAAAAATCCGAAAACTAAAATCTGCTTCGAATTCGGCAAGCCAGCCGACATTAACATCGCCTGCCACATCGCCGCTTGCGGACGAAGATTGTCCTTGCCGCAAACCTGCATTCCCGGCCAATATTTTTTATAATCTCCTGATTCATCATTAGGCCAACCAAGCGTCGAGATATAATCAATTAAAGCGTCAAACCAAACATACATCACCTGCGTGTCATCGCCGGGAACCGGAATGCCATGCGGCATTTTTTCTTTAACGCGAGAAATACTAAAATCTTGAAGACCACCTTCGACAAAAGTTTTTATTTCTTTTAAGCGGCTAGATGGCAAAACAAAAGCCGGATTACTATTATATAATTCTAAAAGTTTATCCGCATACTTAGAAAAACGGAAAAAATAATTTTCCTCATTAATAATCTCGATATCCATTTTAGGATGAAGCGGACAATGGCCATTATCTAATTCCGAATCGGTCTTTTCCATTTCACAACCGACACAATATTTTATTCGATATAATTTTTTATAAATATCGCCGTTAGCCTCGCAGCGACGCCAAAAATCCTGAGCCGCCGCCATATGAAAAGGGTCAGTTGTGCGGATAAAATTCGTATAAGACAAATTTAATTTTTCTTTTAACGGACGAAATTTTGCCGAATATTCATCGCAATAAGCTTGGATATCCATCCCTAATTCTTTGGCCTTCAAATAAATTTTTGATCCGTGTTCGTCCGTACCGGTATTAAAAAACACGTTCGCACCTCTTTGCGTTTCATAACGGGCGATAACATCAGCCTTAATTAATTCGGCGGCATAGCCGATATGTGGTTCAGAATTTATATAAGCTAAAGTGCTGGTAATGTAAAAATTTTTATCGGTCATATTTAAAAATCTTGTTTAAAAAATCTTGTTTAAAAGCTTTATTTATTTTTTCTTAATTAAAACAACAAATTCACCTTTCAAATTATTCGAATCAGCATTTATTTCTTTTAGAACACTAACCGCTGTTCCGTTATAGAAAGATTCATACATTTTTGTCAGTTCACGCGCCACTGAGACATCAAGTTCTATTTTGCCACGAACTACTTCTAACTCTTCTAATAATTTTACAATCCGATGTTTTGATTCGTATAAAACTACCGGATACTCGCTCGCCATTATTTCTTTTAGCATTGTTTGTCTTCCCTTTTTATTCGGCAAAAAACCTAAAAAAAGAAAGCGATCGAAGCCGACGCCGGCAATCGAGATTGCCGCCGTTAAGGCGGACACGCCGGGCACGCTTTCGATTAAAACGCTATCACTGAATTCTTTTCTAACCACCGAAACAAGTTTGCTGCCGGGATCGGAGATGCCCGGCGTGCCGGCGTCGGTCACCAAAGATAGATTCTTCCCTTCTTTTAATAGAGAAACTATCCGATCGACTTTAATATCGCCAGAATGCTGGTGATAGGAAATTGTCGGAGTTTTAATTTCATAATGATCAAGCAGTTTTTTTGTCACACGCGTATCTTCACACAAAACAAAATCAGACTCTTTTAATACTCTTAAGGCACGTAAAGTTAAATCCTCTAAATTACCGATTGGTGTAGCGACTATTCGTAAAATACTCATAAAATTATTCCATGTTTTCTCTTCTCTCACGGACATATTTCGTCCAGTCTTCACCAACTTCTACCAATATCTTAAACGGGGCTTCGAGGATAAAATCAAAGATGAATATAAATATATTTATCTTGGAAAAACTGTTAGATAACCATTTTCCAGATATAATAATTGGCATGTAAAATAAATCAACCAAAAAAGTGAGCAAATTTTCTTTACGTCGAACAATAATTAAATCCTTAATCCCTTTAGTAACTACAATGCTAAAGAAGCTGACAAAGGCTAAGAAGAATAAGAAAATAATTACACTCACCCAATTAAAATTAAAGAAGTCTAGAGCTTTTACAATAACATAAATAGAAAAGCAGAATGAAGCCGCATAAATTAAACCGAAAAATACAGAAGCGATAGCATTGCGCTTAGCCGGTTCACGCAAAACAATCGGCTGTTTCTTTTCTTGGCCAACAAAAGAAATTTCTTTTATGCCATTAACTATTTTATCAGTATTATCTTCACCAGGCAGTCTCATGAATAAGACAATAAAAAACAGCAAAACAGCCGGGAAAGAAATATTTATGGCCAGCGATATCCAATTAACCGCTTCGCCAAATAATTTAACAGCCGGAAGTTCTATTGCAAAAACAAAAATCGATTTGGTGAAAAAAATATAAATAATACTACGTCCAGCGCGTTTCCATAAACGTTTTTTCGCTTTTTTATATTTTTCACTGCAAACCTTCCTTATACTGGCAATAAATTTTTTCTCATCTGTCTGAAGTTCGCTATAAGCCTTAACCGGATCATTCTCAACCGTTTCTGATAATATCGAATAATAAAGCGCATAAACTCTAACAATTTTATCTATTTGCTTTATAAGTGGGTGATTAAGTTGTTTATCAACCATAGCGCAGACATCTTCCAACCTATCAGCTATGTCTCTAATTTTTTGATCATCTTCCACATCCAAAACCTCTTTCTCCCGTAATTCCGCCCATTCGCTGTTATAATATTTAAAAAGAATAAAACTTAACATGTCCCTGTCCATCTTTGAATAAGTTCGCCCAATGCTTAAATATATCTGAATTTCCAAATCATCTTGATAAGGAAGATCGGACGGCAATTTTATATTCTTTAATAAAACATCAAAGAGATTATTGACGATTATTTGCTTAACCAAGCTCGGTGCTAAATTTTCTTCAATTTCGCAAGCAGCTATCTCCAAAAGCCAATGAACCAGATGATTTCTCTTATTAAGCAAGTCCTTAGCTTTGTTTATGTCCGTCTTTAAAGCCAAGGTCGGATTCATTTTTAAAGACAAATCATCTTTCAAACGAATATACTTCTCTAAAATAATAGCAATATCCTTTATTTTTGTTTCCGGGAGAGTGTTATTCGGTAAATATCCGCCTCTAATAAGCTCGACTAATAAATGATTAGCGATTTCCTTAGATTTAAATTCCTTAACTACTCCCTCAATTACTACTTGACGGCGCAAAATTCGAGAAATAGCATTCTTACGAATTAAATGATCCTCTTCGTAATCAATAGCATTACGGACTTTTTCATAGAAAAAAGCTACCCGTGAAACAAGGCTTGAAACCTGTATTTTCGGAATATCATCATCAATTTTTTCTTTTTTATTCTGCTCGCTATAGATTATTTGGAATAATTTTTTAGCGCTTTCATTAAGTTCTGCCGGCCGAGATTCTTCAATTTTTCTTTTTAAATTCGGACTAACCATATAAAAATATAAACTAGTTTACAGTCTGATATTATTGTATCGTGTTTACCTACAAAAGGCAAACGGAACGGCTGGCGGCGGGGCTTGACAACCAACCGCCAATTTTGTAATATTAGAACAGATAAATAAGGTGACCGCGAGGTCATTTTTAAATACCAAATTTAGCTAATATGAACAAATTATCCAACTACGTAAAAGAATCGGTCGGTGAAATGAAAAAAGTCACTTGGCCGACAAAGAAAGAAACATATAACTATACCCTTCTAGTCATCGGGATTAGTATTGGTATGGCTTTATTTCTAGGTCTTCTAGACTACATATTTACTATCGGTTTTGAATTTTTTATCACTAAATAATAAAAATTGATCGTATAATCGTTCTTAAATTTTAAATTTATGGCTAAGCAATTATTAAACCAGGGGCGACGTTGGTATGTCATCCATACCTATTCCGGTTATGAAGAGAATGTCGCGCAAAACCTAAAACAAAGAGTCGAATCATTAGACATGGAAGATAAGATTTTTAATATTTTAATTCCGACTGAAAAGAAGATAAAAATTAAAAACGGAAAACGTAAAGTTTCTGAAGAAAAAATATTTCCTGGATATATCTTGGTAGAAATGATGGTTACTGATGAATCTTGGTATATTGTTAGAAACACTCCTAATGTTACCGGCTTTATCGGCACCGGAACAATCCCTACCCCGATTAGCGAAGAAGAAGTTAAATCATTACAGAAAAGAATGGGTGTTGAAGATCCTAAATTCCAAATCGATGTTATTGTTGGCAGTCCAGTTAAAATTAATGAAGGTCCGTTTAAAAACATGGAAGGAAAAGTCACGGCCGTTGACGAGGCTAGAGGCAAAGTTAAAGTTTCTGTTTCCCTTTTCGGTCGCGAGACTCCAGTTGAATTAGACTTCTTGCAGATAAAGAAAATCTAAATTTAAAGTTTAAAGAAAAAGAGCGATGCTTCTACGCTCCGAATCAATAATAATTATATGGCAAAAAAAATAAAGACAAAATTAAAATTACAAATAGCCGGCGGACAAGCCAATCCAGCTCCTCCAGTCGGTCCGGCCTTAGGCCAACACGGTTTAAATATCGCTGAATTCTGCAAAGCTTTTAACGATAAGACTAAAGATAAAATGGGCGACATTATTCCAGTTGAAATTACCGTTTATGAAGATAGAAGCTATGATTTTATCTTAAAAATTTCTCCGGCAACTGAATTAATTAAGAAAGCCGCCGGAATAAAGAAAGGCTCCGGTAAACCATTAACCGAAAAAGTTGGTTCGATTACCCAAGCCCAACTTGAAGAAATTGCTAGAACAAAGATGCCTGACTTGAGCGCTAACGACATTGAAGCCGCAAAAAACATTATTGCCGGTTCTGCTCGCCAGATGGGTGTCGATATTAAATAATAATTAATTGTGGGAGTTCGTCCTGTTAATCGGATACGAACAGTGACCACGACTAAAAACTATGGCTAAAAAAGCTGAAGTCGCAAAAACGACTAAAAAAACAGGAAAAGAGGAAAAGAAAATTATAAAAAAAGCGAAAGTTGATAACTCCGCTATCTACGACAAATTTAAAGCTTATTCAATTGAAGAAGCTTTAGAAATTGTTAGAAAATTAACAAAAACTAAATTTGACGCTTCCGTAGAAGTTCATTTCCGTCTTGGTATTAATACTAAGAAAGGCGATCAACAAGTTCGTGGCGCCGTTAGCCTACCTAATGGTACCGGTAAAACTGTTAAGGTTGCCGCTTTCGTTTCTCCGGAAAATGAAAAAGCGGTTAAAGCCGCTGGAGCTGACTTCGTTGGCAGTGATGAATTAATCGCGGAAATCAAGAAAACAGAAAAAACTGACTTTCAAGTCGCTATTGCTGAACCGGCGATGATGAAAAATTTAGCTGTTATCGCTAAAATTCTTGGTACTCGCGGTTTAATGCCTTCCCCTAAAAACGATACTGTTACCATGAATCCGGTTAAAGCAGTTGAGGAATTAAAGAAAGGTAAAATAAGCTTTAAGAATGATGATACAGCTAATGTTCACACCGTTATCGGAAAAGTAAGCTTTGATAATAAAAAATTAGTTGAAAATTACAATACTTTAATTGATGTTATCAGAAAAGCAAAACCAGCCGCTTCTAAAGGAACATTTATTAAGAACGTTTCAATTTCCTCTTCTATGAGTGCCGGTGTTAAAGTAAGTTTATAATCCGAACGATACAAATCTCATAAAAACTCCGCCGAAAGCGGAGTTTTTTTGTCACTTGACTTATTATAAAAAATAGGATATACTGAATTC
>CAYIZF010000026.1:0-7272 GCA_964367825.1 uncultured Gammaproteobacteria bacterium
GTACGTTAGTTTTATAATGGTTGAGTGTATGTATAATTACTTTTTTAATCATTATTAATTACTTTTTATAAAAACTTTATGTTTAATAAAGAAATTCGTCTAGAAAAATTCAAAGATGCGGAGACAATTATCGGCGCATCAATAAAAGTAAAAGGGAACTTCCAGGGCCAGGGTAATATTATTATCGAAGGCGCCCTTGAAGGCTCATTAAAAACAGATTCTAATCTCTTCGTAGGGGAAAAAGCAAGAGTTGTGGCGAATATCGAATCAAAAGATGCAATCATCAACGGTGAAGTAAGAGGAAATATTAAAACTAAAGGATATTTAGCCCTAGGTGGTTCAGCAAAAATTTTTGGTGATATCCAATACGGCGAGCTATCAATCGAAAAGGGAGCAATTATCAATGGACAACTTTTAGCTATAACTGAAGAACATCATAAAAACGAAAATAAAAAACCGGAAGGAGAGAAAAAAAGTATAGAAGAATAATAAGGCGTTTTAAAAACTCTATGCATGTCTATATTTACGACGAGTATTTAAACAAGCCAAAATATAATCGCGCTATTAACCGTTTAGAAATACGCCTAACCGATCTTGGCTTAAACGGAAAAATAATCCGTCTCGGAGGAATAAAAAATATTAAAGCGACTATCCAAAACGAAATAAAGTTAGGCGCTAAAACTATTGTGGCAGTTGGCAACAACCAGACGATAAATAAAATTATCGGCTCTATTATTGATACGGAAATATATAGCGATTTTCAGAAAAAAACTCTATTAGGCTTAATTCCTGTTGGCGATGATAATTCAATCGCGTCATCTTTTGGTATTAAAGATATTGATGAAGCGTGTAATATTCTTTTAGCCAGAAGAATAGAAAAGATAGATCTCGGTTTAGTAGGAGATTATTATTTTCTAAACCAAGCATCGATTCAAAGCGCAGGAACAACTCTTGAAATAGATGACTATTCTTTAGAGATAAACGAGAGAGGGGAAGCAAAAATAATAAATCTATTAAGTGATCCGAGTGAAAAAATAAAATCAAATCCTCATGATGGAAAGTTAGATATTTTAATCCGCACCAGAAAAAAAGATGAAACGGTTATAACTGTAAAAAAAATAAAAATAAGCAACGAAAAAGAAAAATTATTAATCGATGGCGTATTCGAAATTGAAACTCCAGCGGAAATCAGTGTAATGAGAGATTGCGTAAATGTGATTGTAGGAAAGGACAGATTATTTGAATAAAAAGGTAAAATAAAAAAAGGCCGGCTTAAATGGGTAGGCAAGAAAATTTCTTTTAGGCATTTTCGAGCGCAATGCCAGAAAAATCCTAACAAGAAAATCCCCATGCTTGTCGTGCCTGACCCATTTAAAACGGTCTTTTAATTTGTTGATTTGTCTTATTAAACAACCAATAAATATATCATAAGAATAAACACTTGTCAATACTTTTATCAACAACTTATACACAACAAAAAAATCCCTAAAATTTAGGGATTTTTTATTTAATATTTGCTTAATTACCTAGACTTTGATAATAACTGGTAAAACCATCGGTCTTCTTTCTGTGGCTTTAAATAAAAATTGCCCAATTTCATTTCTAATCTTATTCTTAATATAATCATCATCGGCGGCTGTCATCGGATTTTTATCTTTAACAATAACTTTAACTTTAGCGCGTGTTTTTTCAATTAAATCTCGGTTTTCTTTCATATGAACAAACCCGCGAGAAATTAAATCTGGATTACCAATAATTGAACCTGTTTTTGCATCAATAGTCGCAATTACAACAATCATGCCATCATCGGCCATCATTCTTCTGTCTCGCAAAACTATCTCGGAAACATCTCCAATACCAAGTCCGTCTACCATAACATAATCGGTGTTAGCTTTTTCTTTAAGAACAAGCGGCTTACGACTTCTTTGAAACTTTATAATATTACCATTATCTAATACAAAAACTTGATCATCACGGAATCCTTCGCGCAAAGCCAATTTTTTAGCCTCAACCAACATATAATAGTTAGCATAAACCGGTAAAAAATAATCCGGCTTTATCTGGTGCAAGATTTGTTTTATATCTTCAACATTAGCATGCCCGCCAGAATGAACATCCATAATACTGCTATGGATTACATTATCACTTAGATGATAAATTTGATCCTTAACTTTTTGGACAGAACGTTCATTTCCGGGAATAACTGAGGAAGAAAATATTACAATATCAGACTTTTTAATAGTAATATAGTGATGATTACCGTTAACAATACGTGAAAAAACTGCGTTTGATTCTCCTTGGGCGCCAGTACAAATTATTAAGATTCTGTTTTCTGGATATTTATGAACATCTTCAATCGGAATTATTGTATTTTTATAAGCGGGAATATATCCTAATTCTTGCGCGATTTTTACATTCATCTTCATCCCATATCCATCAAGCGCCACCTTTTTTCCTATCTTATTCGCATAAGCTAGAAGATGGGTTATGCGTTCAAGCTGAGAAGCAAAAGTTCCAATAATTACACGCCCGTTAGCTCTATCAATTAACATCTCTAAATTATGTTGAGTAGTTTTTACTGGTACTCGTTCTTTAGAATAAGCAACTCCAAGACTCTCCATCATTAATATTCTCGGTGATGGTAATTGAGATAGATGTTCATAGCTTATTGCGTTTCCTTCTAAAGGATCACTTTCCATTGTCCAATCTCCGGGATGAATAACTGTACCATGTGGAGTTGAAATAATTACTCCGACAGCATCAATAATAGAATGTTCGACTTGGAAAAAACTTATTTGAAATTTACCTAGAGTTATCTTTTGATCAATCGAATCAATGTTAATCGTCTTTAAACTTTTAGCTGTCCCTCGTTTATAATCTTCCTGACGATGTTTAATCATCGCTAAAGTTAATTTGCGGCCAATTATTGGCGGATTACCTAATTGCTCAAGAAGAATTGGGGCAGCGCCTATATGATCTAAATGCCCATGGCTAAAAATAACGCCACGAATATTTTTTTCTTTACCGCGCAAATAAGAAACGTTTGGAACAATATAGTCTATTCCGGGCATATCTTCATCCGCAAACTGCAAACCCATGTCTAAAATAATAATATCATTATCATACTCGAAGACAGTACAATTGCGGCCAACTTCTTCTTGCCCACCTAATGGACAAATTTTTAAACTGGATCCATTAGTTTTTTCATTTGAAGTAACGGCTAAAGGGGCAAAAGTCGGTCGATATAACTTTGGTCGGCTTATATTCTTTTGCTGATTCGATTGAATGACCGGACTTGAAGAAGCGACCGGACGCGATTGTCTGATTTGCGCCGGTTTATTTATTTGATTTCTTTGTTCAAAGCGTCTATTAGATCTGAATTGGGTGTTTACACGAGGTTGTTCATTTTGTCTCGGAGTAACACTTGGACCTAATTTAGCCAAAGATTGTAATTCCAGTATTTGGTCTAAAGCTTCTTGCTTCGGCAAACTACCAGAAAAATTTTTCCGGGGATTTGCCGCCGGAATATTCTGTTTCTTTATTAACATAAGTATTTTTTATCCGCCAATCGGCGGTATTAAGTTTTGTGAGTTATAGAAAATGTGACCAAAAAAAACAAATATCTAAATCGCATCGATTACCACACCAATTTTTTACTGGTTTTTAAATACCAGGAAGAAATGCCAGCAAAACGGTCAGCTGGTTCGATAATCATTGAACCGCTAAAACCTTTTAATGTTTTACTCTGGACATAAGTATAGGTCGGGGAATAAAGAAATATTGTTGGGATGTCAGCCGTTATATACTCTTGAAATTTTTGATATTTAACCTTGCGCTCTTCTTTATCAGTTACCTTGCGCGCTTCTACTAATAATTTATCAACTTCTGGATTATTATATCCAGCTAAATTTAAACCATTAGCTCCAATTTGACTCGAATGCCAAAAAGCATAGACATCAGGATCGCCACCAACAGATTCACCGTATATTAATGTTTCAAAATTACGATTTTTTATTATATCAGCTGCTTGCTCTCCGGGAATAATTTTTAATTCAACCGCAACACCTATTTGTTCCCAATACGCTTTAATCTTTTCAGCTACCGCTACGTTGCTTCCCGAATCAATTACAGTCAACGTCGTTGAGGCTAATTTATTTTTTATATTATCCGTAGCTTCTTGCGGGGAATAATTATACTTTGTTATTTGATTGTTATAAGCAAAATTATTCTCTAAAAGAGGACCATCAACGCGTTTATAAACATCATTAAAGACATCTTTAATAATCCGATCTTTATCTATTGCCTGAGCTAAGGCAGTTCTAACGATTTTGTCGTTCAAAGCTTTATCTTTTTCTTGGTTGAAAAAAATTGAGACAATTTGTGGACGGATAAGTTCGTTAAAGGCTAATGAATCTTGAGCTAATAATTCTTTACGTTCAGCAAAAGGTAAATACCCTAGACCGTCAATCTGATTATCATTCAAGGATTTTATCGCTTCAGTATAATCGACAAAAAAGATGAATTTAATATTTTTAATATATGGTTTAGCAGAATAATAATCTTCATTGACCACTAAATTATATTCTTTTAAATCACCCTCTTTACTCTTTGTTAGAGACTTAAACTTATAAGGTCCAGATCCAATCGGTTTTAAATTCAAATCAGACAAGATTGCCGAACTCGGACTTATGTTTTCCCAAATATTCTTCGGTAAAATTCCAAAAGTAAGCACTTCCAAGAAAGGGGCGTAAGCCGAACTTAAAGTTAATTTAACTGTTTGATCGTCAATTTTTTCTGCGTTAACTTTTGCTAATGAATTTCGAAGCGGGGAACGATAATCTTCATTCTTTATAGCTTCTATAGTAAAGATAACATCATCGGCAGAGACCTTATCGCCATTATGCCATTTAGTATTATCTTTAATTTTTATCACATACTCGACATCGTTATTGATAGTCACATCAGACGCCAAATCATTAACCAGTGTTCCGTTCTCGTCATATTTAAATAAGCCGGAATAAATTAAGTGGCTAATATCGCTATCAATATCACGATTAATTGAATATAAAGGATTAATTGTCTTTGGATAACCGACAACTCCTTCAATATATTCTCCGCCAGAAACAGGGGAATATTGAATATGATTTTTTAAAAAGACAACACTAAGATATACGGCATTAACTAATACTAAAACCAAACAAATTTTTATCACCAAATATTCTTTCGGATTTAAAAATTTTTTTAAATGTTTTAATTGACCGCCATTAGGAATTTTGCGAGGAGATAACCCATATACTAATTTTTTATCAATATCGGCTTGGCTAACCTTTTTCCATCTTTTATTTATACAAAAAAAAGACAAGGTTTGACGCACCTTTTTCCAAATTACAATAATTTTAGTTTTAAGTGAGTTCACAATGTGATCTTATATATTAAGCAACCAAAAAAAACCGGCGCTTAAGCTTCAAAGAAGACGGCTAACGATAAGAACAGAAAGACAGCGGCTAAAACTATAGTCGCAATAAAAAGTTTTTTTTCTAAACCGCGTTTAGTTAAATAAACTCCACCAGATCCACCAAAGACACTACCGAGACCGGCGCCGCGATTTTGCATTAAAATAGCTACCATAAGTAAAATGGCAACAATAATCTGAGCTATTTTTATCCAAAATATCATATTATTTCTTTACTTTATTTATCAAAGCTTCTAAGGCTTCTTTATCCGATACAGCTAATTCAGCTAAAATCTTACGATCAACTTCAATCTTATTTTCTTTTAATAAATTTATGAAACGAGAATAAGATAAACCGTGTTCACGAACAAAAGCATTAATCTTAATTAACCAAAGACTACGCATTACTCTCTTTTTCTTGCGACGATCAGTAAAAGCATGAGCACCAGCTTTAGTTCGAGCGGTTTTAGCTAATTTTACTAATTTTTTTCGACCCCACTTATAGCCTTTTACGGCTTTCAATAATTTTCTTCTCTTTTTTACATGGGACATCCCTCTTTTTACTCTAGGCATATATTCGATTACAAATAATGATTAATTATATGGGGTTAACTTATGGATAGTTTTAGCATAAGTGCTAGAAACAGTAATATCTACACGTTTTTTGCGAGTAGCATTTCCAGTATCACGCGCATTAAAATGATCCTGTCCAGCCTTTCTCTGAAGCAGTTTGTTAGTAGCGGTCTTTTTATAGCGCTTTACGGTCGCCTTATGTGTCTTTATTTTTGGCATAATTTTCAGATTAAAAAAACAGGTAAGCACCTGAATTCAACGATTTTTTACTTTTTATTGATCAATATAATAGTAAATCTTCCTCCTTGATTTGTCAAGGGTTGTTCAATTTCAATATTTAATTCAGGATTAGCCTGAAGTTTAGCGACAAAATTCTTCATTATTTCGGCTGCTTTTTGTGGATATTGTTTTTCGCGACCACGCAAGATTAATTCTATTTTAGTTTTGTTTTCTTTAGCTAAAAACTTTTCTGCTTGAAGAATACGCATTTCTTGATCGTGTTCGCTAATTCTAAAAGTTAAGCGAATATTTTTCGTTTCGATCTTTTTTTGTTGCATTTTTTGCTTATGAGCTTGTTTTTCTCGCTCATATTTCAATTGACCTAAATTCACAATCTTTACCACCGGAGGATTAGCCTTAGGATTAACCTCTACTAAATCTAAATCTGCTTCTTGCGCTTTCGCAATAGCCTCTTCAATAGGCATCACACCCAAGGCTTCATTAAACTCGTCAATTACAAAAACTTCTGGAAATTTAATTTGATTATTTGCTTTAAAGATTGTCTCTACTTTCTTTTCAACTCGATGGAATTTAATGCGCATTGTATTATTTTTTATTCTTCTTAAAATTTATATCTTTATTTATATCTTAAAAAGGCTAAAAAGTCAAACAAATATGCTTATTAAATACAGTTGAAAACTAGGGGAAAACTAGACTCTTGACATCTATTTTTTATTAGTATAGAATTAGGTTATTAAAAATAAAACAGAATATTTTAAAAAACAAGATATTTTTTATATCTCTGTTTTTTTCTGTCTATTGCGAACGTTAAAAATTCTATAACAAACAATCATGGTGATGGTTAAATTTTGATGCTAATCGGCATCAATTCGTAAATAAATTTTTTATCCGTTTTAAAAACGGATTCTTATATCAATAGAAACTTCGGTTTCTATCGAGCCAATCAAATTTTAGAGAGTTTGATCCTGGCTCAGGATGAACGCTGGCGGCGTGTCTAAGGCATGCAA
>CAYIZF010000027.1:0-7009 GCA_964367825.1 uncultured Gammaproteobacteria bacterium
GAGCGACGCAGGCAAAAGGGGCGATATAATCGCCCCGCTATCCCTCTCTCTCCGCAGAACGGAACGAAGCGAGTCTAAAAGCTCATTTCGTCCTTTTTTATAGGGGTTTTCGCCAGTTCCATTTGGGGTGTAAATTATATTTAAACTTTTTCTAAACAATTGATAAAGATTGTGGATATATGCGTTCCAGGTTACGAATTATTTTAATGGCGACGCCTCTTACTTCAACACTCTTCCTGAATATCGGGTCAAAAGTCGGATTAGCGGGTTGCAGTCTTATCCGTCCTTTTTCTTTATAGTATTTTTTAAGTGTGGCCTCATTATCGTCGATGATCGCTACGGCGGTATCGCCGTTATCGGCCCACTCCTGTTTTTTGATAATAGCGATATCCCCGTCGAATATGCCATCGCCTATCATTGAATTGCCCTTAACTCGTAAGGCGTAAAGTTCACCGCCTTGAAAGCGTCTGTCTTTGGCTATTTCCACAACATCGTCTGGCACTTCAATAGCTTCGATAGGTCTGCCAGCGGCAATAATACCGACAATAGGTATAGCCATAAAATCGACTGTTTTTTTACCAACAAGTTCGATACTTCGAGCGACCCCTTTAACTCTTTTAACAAGTCCTTTTTCGATAAGATTGGAAATATGCTTGTGGATAGTGGAGACGGTCGAAACTCCAAACTCGCCTCCAATTTCAGTCAGGGAGGGGGAATACCCGTGCTTTAGAGTGTATTCACGGATAAAATCATAAATTTGTTTTTGCTTTTTAGTGAGTGTAGACATAGTTATATTTGTTTGATATATTGGTATTATAAACGAAACAAAAACGAAAGGCAAGGACTGGCAAAAACTTTGATTATTGGCCTAAGTAATGGTAATATATAATTAATTAAAAGCTATAATATTATGACAAAAAAGAAGTATAAGTTTATTGATTTATTTGCAGGTATCGGAGGTTTTCATCTTGCTTTTGACGATGCAGGAGCGGAATGTGTTTTTGTATCAGAATGGGACGAACCAGCAAGAAAAACATATCAGAGAAATTTTGAAAAAAAATCTCCTAAAATATTTAAAAACGGCTTATTTGCAGGAGATATAACTAAGGTTAAGCCGAAAGACATTCCTGATTTTGATGTTATTTGTGGCGGTTTCCCTTGTCAGCCTTTCAGTCAATCTGGTTTCAAAAAAGGTTTTAAAGATGATAGAGGAAATTTGTTTTTTCATATTGCTGAAATAATCAAACAAAAGAAACCTAAAGCTTTCTTTTTGGAAAATGTAAGACATCTATTAAATCATGACGACGGGAAGACCTTTGCTACAATCAAAAAAACAATTGAGAAAGAGTTGGGTTATTCTTTTTTCTATAAAATAGTAAAAGCTTCCGAATTCGGCGTTCCTCAACATCGTCCACGCTTATTTATGGTCGGATTTAGAAATAAAAAAATAAAATTTGAATTTCCAGAACCTATAAAACTGGAGAAAACGATGGCTGATATTTTTAAAGGAAAATGTGATAAAAAAATAGGCTTTACTTTGAGAGTGGGGGGCCGGGGCTCAAGAATTGATGACAGGCATAATTGGGATGCTTATGTGGTTGACGGTAAAACCAGAAGACTAATGCCAGAAGAGGGTAAAAGAATGATGGGCTTCCCCGAAGATTATGTTTTTCCCGTTACGGATGCGCAGGCAATGAAACAGCTTGGAAACGCTGTAGCCGTGCCTGCTATAACCGCTTACGCCAAGCAAATTATAAACACCTTGAAAAAATATGATAACGGGAAATAAAGGGGAATGGAGTGAATTTTATACTTTTCTAAAAATTCTCGATGAAAGAAAGTTATTTTTTGCGGACGCCGATTTAAATAAATTAGAAGAGTATTATCCAGTAGTTGGTATTTTACGGGAAGAAAGAGCTCAAACAAATAAATTTTACAGATTTAACGGAGATGATGTTGAAATAGTGAACTTTGACGAAAGTTTGTTGGGGGTCGCGGACGGAGTCAAGATAAGATCTTGCGTGGGTAGAATCCTTGAAACAATGAGTGAAGAAACGGCAACATTTTCAATCCCAGCTGCCGAAGATTTAATGTCAGACTTGAAATGTACTCAAATAAAAGCTGGTAATGCCGATAAGGCTGATTTAACAGCTAAAGTAAGGGAGCAGGGTTCGCCAATGGTTATTGATTTAGGATTTAGCATAAAATCAATGCTCGGTGGTGCGGCAACTCTTTTAAATGCTTCTGGTGCAACAAATTTTGTTTATAAAATAGAAAATTTTAATGGTAGTATTGAAGATATAAATTCAATTGAGGGGCGCTCTAAGGTTAGAGACAGAATAAGTGCAATAGAAAATGCTGGAGGCGAAATAACTTTTGATTCTCTAGCGAGTGTAAAATTAAAAAACAATTTAAGAATGATAGACATAGCTTTCCCGGAAATTATGGCAAAAGCTTTGTTTAGTTTTTATAAGGGAAGCGGTTCGGTAATTTCCGAATCTTGCGCCGCACTATTAAATGATGAATATTTGCGGGAAAGATATGACTTAAGTGCAAGCGATTTTGAGTATAAAATTAAAAGTTTTTTACGCGCGGTCGCTTTGGGCATGGTTCCAAACAAAGAATGGAACGGATTAAGCGCTGCTCACGGAGGTTATCTTATAGTGAAAGAAAACGGAGATGTTGTTTGCTATCATTTATACAATATGGACGCTTTTCAAGAGTATCTTTTTAGAAATACAAAGTTCGACACTCCTAGTACAAAGAGGCATAAATTTGGAAAAATTTATGAAAAAGACGGATGTCTATATATTAATCTTAATTTACAAATAAGGTTTTTGAGATAGTTAGGGATAAATTTTAAAAGGCAAGGTAAGAGGTAAAAATACAAGAGAACGGCTAATCGGCCGTTTTTTTGTTTTTACTCTTGACAAATAGATAAATAAGGACTATCCTTATAAATAAGCATCGTATTTATATAAATACCACCATATATGAAAAATATTAAAGAAGAAAATTTTAAAAGATTGGCTGAACATAGAACAAATGAAGTTTTAAAAAAATTAAAAATTTTAGGCAATTGTTCTAATAGAAGTGCCTATGGCTATTCGGAAGAAGATGTAAATAAAATTTTTTCAGAAATAGAAAGAAGCTTGCGCGAAACTAAGGGAAAGTTTCATTTCCCAAAGGTAAAGAAATTTAAACTATAAATTAATTCTATGTCTGAGAATTTACCACGCTGGATATTCGATAATCTTGGAAATGGTATGGCTAGCGGTCCTAATGCGGGGCCGACAGTGGAATTTCGAAATAATCCTTCATATTTTTTAGCAAGAGAAGCTTTACAGAATAGTGTTGACGCTTGGGACCCTAAATCAGAAAAACCAGTTAGGGTGGTTTTTGATGTTAAAGAAATTAACTCCCATTTTTTACCTGGAGCACAAGAAATGGTAGGTATATTAAATGCTTGCTCGAAGTATCTCGATTCTAAGGGGAGTACTGAGATGGCTAAAGAGCTTGTGTCCAGTGCCAATAAGATTAAAAACAATAAAAAAATTAGTATTTTAAGAATTAGTGACTATAATACCGTTGGCATGACGGATGAAAATTGGTTTCGCTTCGGTGAATCGGTTGGATTTAGTAATAAAGGTTCCGGGAGCGGAGGTTCGTTTGGCTTAGGTAAGGGGGCATACTATTCATCTTCTGGCTTTTTTTCAATTTTTACCTCAAGTTTGTATAATAATACAAATTTTCGTTTTTCAGGTAAAGCAATCCTCACAACATTTGAATTGGCAGGAGTTAGAAAACAAAATAATGGGACTTTTGGCCTAGAGGATCAAAAATCGATTCCAGATAAAAATCTTATTTTAAAAGATTTTAAGGATGAATATAAAGAAATTTTTGAACGCAAAGAAAATGGAACAGATTTTTTAATCCCCCAATTTATTGGAGAGGAGAATTGGGAAGATGAGCTTACTAAGTCTATTTTACGATTTTTTTGGCTTCCTATCCTTCAAAATAAATTAACAGTTGAAATTAATGGCGAAAGCATTTTAAGTGCGGAGTCCCTGGAAAAAAACTTAATTAAATATTTTAAAGACGAATCACAAGAGAAAGTAGACCCAAAAAGGCCAAATCCAATACCGTTTTATTATGCTTATACAGAAGGAGAAAAGAGTGTTGAAAAAATTGATGGTCTCGGCGAAGTTAATTTATATTTATTAACTAAGGATGGTTATCCAAATAAAATTGCACTTATTAGAAAAGCTGGAATGGTCGTAGATTTTCAAAGAAAAGTTTCAATGAATAATTTTGCGGCGGTCTTTATCTGTGATAATGACGACGGTAACGCGCTTTTGCGAGAGATGGAAAATCAGGAACATAACGAATGGGACCCTGAGAATGCAAAAACAAAAGAATCTAGAGAGAAAGCAAAAAAAGCATACGCTGCATTAGACTCTTTTCTTAAAGAAAAAATTCAAAGTCTTAGTGCTTCAAAAGAGAAAAAGTATCTAAAGCTAGAGGGGTTGGATGAGTATATTTATATGGATTCGGCAGAAGATGATGGAGAAAACGAGTCAGAAGAAGGGGTTGTAAAAAATATCGAATCCGCCGATGTTTCTTCTGTTGAAAATATAAAAAATATTTTTCCTGAAGAAAAAATAAAACCACTTAAAATTGCTTTAAAGCCTGACTCCATAACCGAAGACGGCGTTGAGGAAACTGACGTGATTCCAAAAAAGCCAACTAAACCTAAGCCTGTCCCGCCCAAGCCAAATCCATTTCCTTTAGTTAAACCAGAAAAACACAAAATTGGAGATAGCGAATTAAAATTAAGGCCGATTAAAAAAATAAGATTTGAATCGTTTGTAGAAAAAACTGCCTCAAATAATTATATATATCATATAATTGCCATTGGAACACCTTTAATGTCTATTGATGAATTGTCTATTCGTATAGGCACCGATGAAAGCTTTGATGATGTAAAGATTATTGAAGCCAAGAAAAAAGAAGATGACACAAAATATTTGATTGGAGAAAATGGCTGTCTAAAAAATCTAGAGCTAAATGATGTTGGTAGTCTTCATTTACTAGTTAAATTTGAAGAAAACGATAAGTTTTCACTAAAAATTTTGGGATATGAGAATAGATAACTTATTATTGCCTCATCCGATACTTTCTCCAGAGGGAAGTGTTTTTGGTGAGTTAAAATTCCAAGTAATTAGAGAGATAACAAGCAACGAAGTTATTATTAAGGTCGATGTTCAATTGAAAAATGATGTCATAAGTAGATTAATTAAAGAAGAGAAGGCTTCGTATTGCCTTGATATTACATGTTCAACCACTTTTTACAGACGAGCGTTTTCTTCAAATGTTCCTAATTTTATAATAAATATTCCAGCACAAGAATTGCGCGAAACAGTTGATGTAAGCTGTTATATTCTAGCTAAAACACCTATTGTCGACTATCAAAATAGTTATTTAAGTGACATATATGATGGTATTAAATTTGATATTTCAGAAGGGGATGTTTTGGCATATGGTGGTCATGATTCTTTCGAGGTGTTAAAAAAATGGGAATCAAAAGAGTCTGGTGGTGCATTTTTTATGATATGGGAACATGCCAATAAAGAAGTGAGATATGAGCTCGGCACTGATCCAATTATAATATATTTGCATAGTGCTGATTATAAAGTCTTACAGTCTATTAAAAAAAATAATAAGTTAAGACAAGTATACTTGACTCTGTATGCTTACCCCGCTCTTGTACATGTTTTATCAACCGTCTTTTCAGATACAAATGGAATGTATTCACATATGAAATGGTATAAAAGAATTTTTGATATTTTAACGGAAAAACGTTTTGAAAAGATAGAGCAAATACCTGAAAATGCCCCTAAATTGGCGCAAATGATTTTTGATTTTCCTCTGAGCAGGTCATTGAATGATTTAGATACTATTATAAGAGAGATAGAAGGGTCTTAATTTTATAAATATGAGTGAATACCAAAAAGTATTAAAGAGTTCAGTATTGGCAAAAATGAAGGCAGGCTTGCTTTCCGGCACCGATATCGAAAAATATTTTGAAAAGCAGTTTAGCTTAGATGCTGGTGTTTTTATATCGTCAAAAAAAAGAATGAGCCCTGGAAAAGTTGTTCTTAAAATGCCTTCAGTTTTTAAAATTTTACGTTCATATTCCGATATAGAATTTGAAAATGCAAAAATAATTTTTGAGGCTTATCCGGATTTAACACCAGAAGACGCATCAGATGAACGTTTTTGGGTATATTTAACTCACGTTGAATTTTGGGATTACATGCAAGCAAGAACAAATCTACAAAAAAATAAAAATGGAAAATATATTTTAACACATTGGTTTGTTGACCCAGTCGGCCCACAAAGTATTACAAGAAATGATATTGCGAGATTATGGTGGGGCGCTTTTTTAACTTACGACAAAGACCGCTCTAATCCATATGAATTGACGAGACAACTATTTTCTATGCAGGATTATACCAGAACTTTAATAGGGGGTTTTCAAGGGCGTAATCCAGCTGTTTTGCATGGAGTATTAGAATTTGTTATAGAGAATGGCAGTCTGTTCAAACAATCTAAGGAAGAAAAGATTAGATTAATAATGAAAAAAATTAACAGAGTAGGTGGACATTTAGTCCTGTCTTTATTAACCAAAGAGAAGATAAAACAAATACTTGATGGCTATAAAAAAGAGATAGAAAATGTTTCCAGCAAAAAATTATGAGGCAGGCGACTCATAAAGGTAAGGCTCGCTATGTTACCCCAGCGAAAGCAGGTTGGGCTAATCAATGGCAACCAGCTGGGCCGATAACAATAACAAAGATTGAAAAAATGGAATGTCCTTATTGTAAGAGTAATCTTGTGAAAAGAATTAGTAAGTTTGGAGAATTTTACGGATGTAAAAACTATCCAAAGTGCAAATTTACTCAAAAGATTATAAGCAATTAGTCATTAATGTTAGCAGGTTTATAGA
>CAYIZF010000028.1:0-6454 GCA_964367825.1 uncultured Gammaproteobacteria bacterium
TACTTGGGCCTGAGCCCTGGGAAAGTAGGTCGCCGCCAGAACAATGGTGTTTTTTAATCGGAAATTTATTTCTGATTTCAGAAATCATTTAAAAAACCATCTGATTGATCCGGTGGTTTTTTGTTTGGATTAAAAAAAGAAGTGACATAGAATCACTTCTTATTTTATTTAGATTTTTCTTAGATTTTTCAAATCAAAGATAAATGTTCTTAAGAACGCTGTCTGTTCTTCGGCGTCCTGTCTTTTTTTGAGAAGACTCAACCTTTTTTCGGCCGCCAATATTAGGTCTTTAATAATTACTTTAATCCTCGCTTTAATTGGGTCTGGATCAATAACAGATTTTCTTCTTGGAAAGAAGATGCCTTTTATAAACATATAAAGAGAACTATCTTTTTTCATTTCAATTTCTTTAACAGACAAAAGAAATAAATCTATGATTTTCTCCTCTCGGTTTAGCAAGAAAGCATATTTAACGCTTTCAATTAAGATCCCTTCGTTTACCCCATCTTCTAAATGATGCAAAAAAATTTTTAAATTTTTTGTGCACATTTCGTTTTCCGTTGGTGGCGTCTCGGTGCACGGATCATCATTGTTGAAGAACCGTTTATAGAACGTGTATGCCAATCTCTCAAAGTTTTCTTTTTCGGAGAGATATTCTTCGGGTAATTTCCAAAGCGTTACTAGACTCGGTCCGTAACCAAGTCTGGCGGTAGGCAGAATCGTTTTTTCTAAAAAGTCAGATTGGTTCTGGTGTTGTTCTAATTCTTTTTTTAGTTTTCTTATTCTTAAAATCATTAAGAACAGAATAATAACTAGATTTCCAATGACATAGACACTAGTGTCTACTATCATAAATGCGGCAGACAAAACTGATAATTCGGTTAACATTGTTTTAGGTTATTTAAAAGGTTATTGTTAATATTAAAGGACAAATTTCATCTAATCTTATACAATTATTTAACTTTTGTCAATGCTAGCGCAAAAGCTTGGTGCCCAAAAAAGATGTTGGCGTGTTGGTTCTTTTGGGTGTAAAATTAGCATATAAAACAACTAATAACTTTAATTATATGTCTCTTATTAAATCAATTTCCGGTATTCGCGGACAAATTGGCGGGCAGTCGGGAGAAAATTTAACGCCAATAGATGTTTTAAAATTTACTTCCGCTTTTGGTGTTTTTATTAAACAAAATTATCCGGCTATAACCCCTAAGATTGTTATCGGTCGCGATGCGCGTATTTCCGGAGAAATGATAAAAAATTTAGTTGCCGGATCTTTAGCGGGTTTAGGCATTAATGTTGTTGATATGGGTTATACGTCCACCCCGAGTGTAGAAATTGCGGTCGCGAACCAAGAGGCGCAAGGCGGCATAATAATCACGGCTAGCCATAATCCGCAAGGTTGGAATGCGCTCAAACTTTTAAACGCGCAAGGAGAATTTTTAACTAAAGAAGATGGAGAAAAAGTTTTAGAAATTGCCGAGATAAATAATTATGAATCAGTGGCTGAAGAAAATTTAGGTTATTATGTTTATGATCCTTATCTCGACCAAGAACATATTAAAAAAGTTTTAGAAATGCCATTGGTTGATAAGAATTTAATTGTCGCTAAGAAATTTAAAGTAGTGGTTGATGGTATAAATTCAGTTGGCGGTGTACTTATTCCCGAATTACTTAAAGAATTAGGTGTCCAAGACATTATTAAATTAAATTGCGAACCGAACGGCAAATTTGCCCATAAACCGGAGCCACTTGCGGAAAATTTATCGGCAATCATGGAAATGGTTAAAACCGAAAAGGCGGATTTAGGTATTGTGGTTGACCCCGATGTTGATCGTTTAGCTTTCATTGATGAAAACGGCAATATGTTTGGCGAAGAATATACATTAGTTACGGTTAGCGATTATGTTTTAGAAAATTTTGATTTATTAGAAAAGGCTAATCCGGGAAAATATAAGAAAGCGACGGTTTCCAATTTATCATCATCCCGCGCCTTAAAAGACATCACGGAAAAATATAACGGGACATATGAGGCGGCGGCTGTTGGCGAAGTCAATGTCGTCAGTAAGATGAAAGAGACCAAAGCGATTATTGGCGGCGAAGGGAACGGCGGCGTAATTTTTCCGGAAGTCCATTATGGTCGTGATGCGCTCGTTGGTGTCGCTTTATTTTTAACTTTACTCGCCAAAAAGAATATAAAAATGTCAGAACTTCGAAAAGTATTGCCGGAATATTTTATGGTTAAAGATAGAGTTGATCTTACACCCAGCCTAGATTTGAAAAAAATATTAGCAGATATAAAAGTGGAATACGCAAGCGAAAAAATTACGGATATTGATGGCGTGAAGATTGACTTCACAGATTCTTGGGTTCATTTGCGCGGTTCAAATACGGAGCCAATTATCAGAATTTACGCCGAAGCTAAAACCTTGGCGCTTGCCGAAGAGAAAGTAAAAGAAATTAAAGATAAAATATTGGCTTATATTAAATAAAAAATTATATAAAATAGAGCTTGTTAGCTAACTGAAAAAATGTTAAAATATAAGGGAAATTCAGATTGGATTTCCTTTATTTTTTAATGAAATTTCCTTGGATTAGGAAATAAAAAACTGTTATGACTCGTATTGTTATTTTAGCCGCCGGTAAAGGCACAAGAATGAACTCGGAACTTCCGAAAGTTTTAGTCCCGCTTAATGGCCGTCCGATGATTAAATATCTAATGGATTCAGTCGTTGCTTCCGGTGTCGACTCTCAGCCGATTGTTATTGTCTCGCCCGATAATAAAGAAATTGTTAGTCAAGAATTAAAAAATTATAATGTTGAATACGCTATTCAAGAACAGCAGCTCGGTACTGGACATGCAGTTGCTTGCGCGCAAACGGCTTTAGAGAAGAGTGATACGCCAGTTAATAATATTATTGTTCTCTACGGCGACCACCCATTTTTAAAAAGTGATTCGATTAAGAAATTTTCCGAGTTGAATCCTGAGACTTTAACTATTATGCCGACAACTTTATCTGATTTTGACGGTTGGCATCAGAATTTTTATCATTGGGGAAGAATAATTCGTGGTGTTAACGGACAAGTGGAAAAAATTGTTGAATTTAAAGACGCGAGCGATGGAGAAAAATCAGTTACCGAGGTTAATCCGGGATTTATGTGTTTTAATTATTCTTGGTTGTTTGAGAATATTAAGGCCTTGCAAAATAATAATATGCAAAAAGAATATTATTTAACTGATATGGTTAAAATCGCTTTTGATGAAGGCGGAGAAGTTGGCACAATCAGTATTGAGCCCCACGAAGCGATGGGTATTAACAGCCGTGATGAATTAGTAATCGCCGAAAGTTTAATAAGCGAAAAAGGCCAATAAATTCATAAATTATGCGCCAAGTTATTGATCTTCATATCCATTCTCGATATTCACGCGCTTGTTCGCCGAAATTGACGCTCGAGAATATTGAAGCGGCTTGTCGGATGAAGGGGGTTAATATTATAGCGACCGGTGATTTTACTTATCCTGCTTGGTTTAAATCGATTAAGGGAGAATTAGTTGAAACATTTTCCGGCTCCGGTTTATATAAATTAAAAAGCGCGCCGGATGATAAAGTAAAATTTTTACTCTCAACCGAAGTGGCGCTAGTTTATAAAGATGAAGAAAAGTGTCGACGAATCCATTTAGTTATTCATGCGCCTTCAGTGGCCGCGGTTGAAAAATTAAATAAATTTTTAGATAAAAAATATAATATCCGTTCTGATGGCCGGCCGATATTGAGAATTAAAGCCCCGGAACTAGTAAAAATAATTTTAGATATTGATCCTAAATTTTTAATTTACCCGGCCCATATTTGGACGCCATGGTTTTCGGTCTTTGGTTCAAAATCCGGTTTTGATAAATTAGAAGATTGTTTTAAGGACCAAACAAAAAATATTTATGCTTATGAAACCGGGCTATCGAGTGATCCGGAAATGAATTGGCGTTTGTCGGCGCTCGATCACCTAACTCTTTTATCTAATTCCGATGCCCATAGTATGGCCAATATCGCTCGTGAAGCAAATATAATGGAAATTAGTGAACCGGTGAGTTATCAAAAAATATATGATAACATTAAAAATAAAAGAGGGATGATAGAAACGATTGAATTCTATCCCGAAGAAGGTGCATATCATTTTGACGGCCATCGAGATTGTAAATTTAGTTGTGAACCGAGTAAGAGCAAAAAATTAAAAAATATCTGTCCGGTGTGTAAAAAGCCGCTTATTATTGGAGTTTTGAATAGAGTTGAGGAATTAGCCGATAGGCCTTGCGGATATAAGCCAAAAAACGCTCCGGGCTTCAAAAAACTCGTAGAATTAGATAAAATAATAGCAGAGGCTTTGAAGATTAAAAATCGCAATTCTATCGCTGTCCAGAAAGAATATCAATCACTAATTAATCGGTTTGGTTCGGAACTTTATATTTTACTTGAATTAGATTTAGACAAGGTTAATTTAGAAATAAACGAGAGGATAGTTGAAGGAATAAAACGAGTTCGTGCTGGAGAATTATTAGTAGCGCCTGGATTCGATGGCCAATACGGAGAAATAAAGATATTTATTTTTTAAGATTATTATATGTTTGGAATTGGTAAAATGTTCAAGACAATCATTCTAATAGTCCTGTTTGTCGCTTTAGCTTGTATAGCCTCTTATTTTTATAATTCCGATCAAGCAAAACAGACAGAAATAAAAAATAATTCATTATTTCAAAAAGGAAAAGAAATTTTTAATGTTGTACTTGGCGTTTCGGGTGAAGTGGCTAATGAGAATGCTAAAAAAAATCTTGGTTTCGGGAATAAAATAGTTGAGAAAGCTGGTATTTTTGTTAAAAATACTGATTGGCAAGGGATAGTCGATGGGACAAAAACAGATGAAGTCGGCGACACAGATGAGGCCAAAAACACAGAGATTGATTTTAAAAATATTGCCGCGGAAGCGACAGAAATAGTAGACTTTATCGCACCAACTAATAGTATGGATAAAGAGAATTCGGGATTTTTCTCAAAGATGACTACGAAGCTTAAAGAAGAATGGGAAAAAATAAAAGAAGAAGAAGCTAATAATTCTGATAATTCTGATTTTGATGTGGAAACTATTTTTAATATAAAAACAGGAGAAGAGAATGCAGCAGTAGAAACCGAGTAGTCTTTAAATGAATAAGATAAAAATAACCCTGATTAATTAGGTAAAATAAACGGTTTACATTAATAATATTTTAAAAATAAATTTAAAATAATTCATAAAATTTTTAATATTCTATAATGAGCGATTTGTTATAATAAAATTATTAATAAATATAAGATATAAATGTATGATTAAGTCAAAAGAAAAAAAAGAGAAAAAGGTTACCCAAGAAAGAGGAAGTGATAAAGATAAAAGAGAAGAAGCTGCTTTAAACGCGATGGAGCAGATTCGTGGAAAATTCGGAGAGGGAGCGATAATGCGTTTTGGCGACGTTCGTCGAACTAATGTGGATGCCGTGCCGACTGGCTGTCTATCTCTTGATATGGCGACGGGAATTGGTGGTGTGCCACGTGGTCGTATAATTGAAATTTATGGCCCGGAATCTTCCGGAAAAACTACTTTAGCTCAACATATCGTAGCTGAAGTTCAAAAGATGGGCGGGATTGCTGCTTTTGTTGATGCTGAGCATGCGCTTGACCCTGACTACGCCGTAAAAATAGGTGTTAATATAAAAGACATGTTACTTTCCCAACCTGATAGTGGCGAACAGGCTTTAGAAATCGTTGAAACTTTAGTTCGTTCTAATGCTGTTGATGTTATAGTGGTTGATAGTGTAGCCGCCCTAGTTCCGCAAAAAGAGATAGAAGGCGATATGGGTGATCAACACATGGGTCTCCAGGCGCGTTTAATGAGCCAAGCTCTTCGTAAATTAACGGCCGCCATTGGTAATACAAAAACAGTCGTTATCTTTATTAATCAAATTAGGAATAAAATCGGCGTCTTTTTTGGCAACCCGGAAACAACTACTGGCGGAAATGCGTTAAAATTCTATTCTTCAATTAGAATTGAAATCAGACGCGCCGCGCAGATTAAACAAGGAGAAAAGATTATTGGTAATCGCGTAAAAGTGAAAGTAGTGAAGAATAAGGTGGCGGCTCCGTTTAGAACTTGTGAATTTGATATTATGTATAATGAAGGAATATCAGTTGCCGGAGACTTGGTCGATTTAGGAGTTGAATATGGAGTTATTAAGAAATCTGGTAACTCTTATTCTTTTGAAAATATAAAACTTGGCACTGGACGAGAAACTGCTAAAAAAATGATTAAAGATGATAAAAAGTTAGCGGCGGAAATTCGTAAAGCGATTTTAGCTGAAGTAAAAAGCAAGGAAGTTGAAGAGAATAAGGATAACAAAGAAAGTAAAGTGGCTAAAGAAAGTAAATAAGGTTTAGAA
>CAYIZF010000029.1:0-6390 GCA_964367825.1 uncultured Gammaproteobacteria bacterium
ATAGAAAGCTAGTTGTTATTACAATTAGCTTTTTCTATTAATATATAAAATATATGTCTGAAATTAACACAGCGATTAAACAATTATGTGAGGAGAAAAACCTTGATTACCAATCGGTAATTTCGGCTATTGAGCTTGCATTAGCGGCCGCTTATCGAAAAGATTTTGGCGAGCGCAATCAAAATATTCGCGTTAAATTCGATCCGACTACTGGCGATTCGCAAATTTTTGATGTTAAGACAGTCGTTGAAAATTTACCGGAACAAGAAGAGGCAGAAATGTTAAAGAATCTTTATAATCCAGCGCCAACTGAAAAAAAGAAAGAAGAGTTTAGAGAGGATACTCGCAGTTTTTATGTAGTTGAAGAAGAGATGAGCGAAGAGGATAAGAAAAAATTCAATCCAAAAACTGATATCCAAATTAAAGAAGCAGCTATTCTAAAATATGGCGCTAAAGTTGGTGACGAAATAATTACTGATTTACCTATTCCAGAAAGTTATGGCCGTATGGCTGCCCAGACTGCTAAGCAGGTTATTATTCAGAAATTACGTGAGATGGAGAGAGACATGGTCTTTGGTGAGTTTAAAGGAAAAGAAAAGGAAGTTGTCTCTGGAATTGTCCAACGTCGTGAAGGTCGTTTTGTTTTTGTTGATTTGGGTAAAGCAATTGGTATTTTGCCGGCCGAAGAACAGATTTTTAGTGAACACTATAATCCGAATGATCGTATTAAAGTTTATATCAAAGAAGTTTGCGAAGGACATAAAGGCCCGGAGATAATTTTATCTCGCCGTAGTGAAGAAATTTTAAGAAAAGTTTTTTATTTAGAAATTCCGGAAATTGCTAACGGTCTAGTGGAAATAAAAGAGATTGCTCGCGAAGCCGGTTCTCGCTCTAAGGTCGCAATTTGGAGCGATGCGGAAAATGTTGATCCGGTCGGTTCTTGTGTTGGTCAAAGAGGTAGTCGTATTCAAACAATTATTAATGAATTAGGTGGAGAAAAAATTGATATTATCGAATGGAGTGAAGATGCTTCTAAATTTATTTCTAATGCGCTGGCGCCGGCTAAAGTTATTTCTATTGAACTCGATGAAGCCGAACATAAAGCGGTGGTTAAAGTTGATTCTGATAAGTTATCTTTGGCGATTGGTAAGAATGGACAAAATGTTCGTTTAGCTGCCCGTTTAGCCGGTTGGAAAATTGATATTATCGAAGCGACCGAAGGTGGAGAAAAGAAAGTTTTAGAAAGTGATGGAGAAAGTATGAAGATGGCTGAGGAAGATGAAATTTTTGAAGAAGCGGGTGATAAGACATCAACCGAAGAAGTAGGAGAAGCTATTACTGAATAAAAATTAAAAAATAAATATAATTTTAAACACTATGATGATGACACTATTCATTATCGGATGCGCTCTTGCCGCTATTGTTTATGGCGGTATTGTAATTGCATCTATCTTACGTATGCCTGAGGGCAACGATAAGATGAAAGAAATTGCTAAGGCTATTCAAGATGGCGCTAAAGCTTTTCTTAATCGCCAATATAAAACCGTGGCCATGGTTGCCGTTGTTTTATTTTTAATTATTGGTTTTATTCCAGTATTAGGTTGGACAACCGCTCTCGCTTTTATAATTGGTGCTGGCTTATCAGCTTTAACCGGTTATATCGGAATGTTTGTTAGCGTTCGCGCTAATGTCCGTACTACCGAAGCTGCTCGCGGCGGTTTAGGCAAAGCTTTAAATGTTGCTGTTAGAGGTGGAAGTGTTACCGGTATGTTAGTTGTTGGTTTAGCTCTTCTTGGTACGGCAGGTTTTTATTTTTTAACTCATGATTTACATGCTATTATCGGTTTTGCTTTCGGCGGTTCTTTAATTTCTATTTTTGCTCGCTTAGGCGGTGGTATTTATACTAAAGCCTCTGATGTTGGCGCCGATTTAGTCGGTAAAGTTGAAGCTAATATTCCTGAAGACGATCCTCGTAATCCAGCCGTTATTGCTGATAATGTTGGCGACAACGTTGGTGATTGTGCTGGTATGGCCGCAGATTTATTTGAAACTTACGCCGTTACTTTAATCGCGGCTATGGTTTTAGGTTCCTTAACTTTTCCGGGCAATGACAATATTCTTTTGTTCCCATTAGTTCTTGGTGCCGCTTCAATTATTGTTTCCATTATCGGAATTTTCTTTATCCGTTTAGGAAAGAAAAATAATATCATGCAAGCTTTGTATAAAGGCTTAATTGCCTCCGGTATTTTAGCGGCAATTGCTTTTTATCCGATTACTAAATATTTAGTTGTTGGCGGATTAAGTTTAAAACTTTATTTTGCCAGTTTAATCGGTTTAGCGGTCACCGGTTTATTAGTTGTTATTACTGAATATTATACTTCAACTGCTTATAGCCCGGTAAAGGGAATTGCGGAAGCATCTACTACTGGCAGTGGTACTAATGTTATTGCCGGTTTAGCCGTTTCGATGAAATCTACTGCTTTACCTATTTTAGTTATTTGTTTAGCTATCTTGGGAGCATATTCTTTGGCTGGTTTATATGGTATCGCAATTGCGGCCATGGCTATGTTATCAATGGCGGGCATTATTGTTACTATTGATGCTTATGGTCCAATTACTGATAATGCTGGTGGTATTGCCGAAATGGCTGAGCTTGGTGATGATGTTCGTGACATTACCGACCCATTAGATGCTGTTGGTAACACCACTAAAGCTGTTACTAAAGGTTATGCTATCGGCTCCGCCGCTCTAGCTGCTTTAGTTCTATTTGCTGACTTTACTTTTAAGATAAAAGATTTAGGGGGTAACGCTCAATTTTTAATTGATAATCCATATGTTCTTATCGGCTTATTCATCGGCGGCGCTCTGCCATATTTGTTCGGCGCTATGGCGATGAAAGCGGTTGGTAAAGCGGCTGGTTCAGTCGTTGAAGATGTTCGCGCTCAATTTAAAGAAAAGACCGGTATTATGTCTGGTGCTGAAAAACCAGATTATGGACGCACTGTTGATATTGTTACTAAAGCGGCTATTCATGAAATGATTGTTCCTGCTTTGATTCCAGTTGTCGTGCCGATCTTAGTTGGTTTTGGATTTAATTTAATTGCTCCAGGACGCGGTGTTGAAGTTTTAGGCGGATTGCTCGTCGGTTCAATCGTTACTGGTATCTTTGTCGCTGTTTCTATGACTTCTGGTGGAGGCGCTTGGGATAACGCGAAGAAATATATTGAAGCTGGTAATTTTGGCGGCAAAGGTTCCGATGCTCATAAAGCGGCAGTTACCGGCGACACTGTTGGCGATCCTTATAAGGATACTGCTGGTCCAGCTATTAACCCAATGATTAAAGTTTTAAACATCGTTGCTTTGCTTATTGTTGGTTTGTTGCTCTAAAATGAAAAGTTGAGGATAATTATAAAAAGCTGAGAATAAAAAAAGCCCTCGATTTTTTCGAGGGTTTTTTGGTGCAACGATGAGGTGCGGTTCTTGTTCTTTGTCTGGCTCAAAAATTGAGGGGACAAAATTACCCGTTTAGCAGGATTGGCTATTCCTGACCTTTATCGTTTTTTAGAGCTTATAAAATTCGGCAATCACTTCGGCGTGAATCGGGCCGACGAAGGCCTTGAGTTCATTAATAGTAATGTGTAAGCCGATGTTTGTTTGATTGAGCTCATATGCCACTTTACCAAACTCACGTTTGAAATTCAGCAGTGATACCGGAATCTCTTTTAGGTGTTGTTTAGCAGCGGCTTTCATAATCTCAACTTCAGCTTCTTGCGAAATAGGAATCCGCAGAGATTCTTTGGCAATTCGCGAGCAGCTATTAACTACGGCAGCCCTTAATGCGCCAGGGTCGCAGTTAATTTGTTTGGCAAAATTGCATAAATCTTGGTCATTGATACCATTAGTGACAATAAAATTGTTTTTGATCATTCTGTTGGTTACAAAACGATCAAAGGTGGCCAACGCAATACGCCGCCACCTCTCAGGTGACAAATTCGTTTCCATTATTCATTATTTTTTAAAGGTTCACGAGCAATACCAGTTTGATATTGTTAATTTATTTTGGCATAAAAGATTAAGAAAGTCAAGCAGTAATTTTTTAGGCAACTTGATTTTTCACCCGTAAATGTTATAGTATTAATTCATAAAAGCAGTGCTTATATTAAAAATAAAAAATTATGCAAGTAACTAAAAAAGATTTAGAAAAATCACAAATTGAGTTAACTATTGAACTTAGCGCTGAAGAATTTGCTCCTTATATTGAAAAGGGCGCAAAGAAAGTGGCCGAAGAGGTAAAAATTGAAGGTTTTAGAAAAGGCAAAGTTCCGATGGATATTTTAAAACAAAAAATCGGCGAGATGACTATTTTAGAAGAGGCGGCTAATATTGCTATTCGAAAAACAATTGACGAGGCAGTAGAAAAAAATACTACTGGTCGTCAAGCAGTCGGACAACCACAAGTTAATGTCACTAAACTCGCCCCGAACAATCCGTTGGAATATAAAGTTATCATTTCCGTTCTGCCGACAATTGCTTTAGGAAAATATAAAGATTTAGGATTAAAAGCGGAAAAGACAGAAGTGAGTGATAAGGATATCGAAGAAACTATTAACGAGCTTAGAGAAATTCGCGCGCAAGAAGTTTTAGTTGATAGAGAAATAAAAAATGGTGATAAAGCAGTTATTGATATTAAGATGTTAATGGAAAATGTTCCGCTTGAAGACGGAGATCATAAAGAATTTGCCATGCTGGTTGGTAAAGATTATTTTATTCCCGGTTTTGATGCTCATTTAATCGGCGCTAAACAGGGTGATGAAAGAAAATTTGATTTAATCTATCCGGAAAATCACCATCGTAAAGATTTAGCCGGTAAAAAAGTTGACTTCATTGTAAACATTAAAAGTGTTTATGAAAGAAATATGCCGGAATTAAATGATGAATTTGCCACCTTTTTTCAACTTAAAAGTCTTGATGAATTAAAGAAGAGTTTAAAAGAAAATATTGAACATGAAAAACAGCATCAAGCCGATATGCGCAATGAATCGGAATTAATCGGCAAGATTGTTGAAGATACTAAATTCGGAGATTTGCCGGAAGAAATAATTAACAGTGAAAGTCGCAACATGATGATGGAACTTGAACAGAATGTTATTCGTCAAGGAGGGAAGTTTGAGGATTATCTTGGTCATCTAAAAAAGACTAAAGAACAATTAATTTTAGAAATGCTTCCAAACGCGATTAAGCGCGTAAAGTCCGCTTTAGTTATTCGTGAACTTGCGATTGTCGAAAATATCGCCGCGACGGAAAAAGAAATTCATGAAAAAATTGATGAGATAAAAAAACAATACGCCGGCAATGAAGAAATTCTAAAGATGGTTGAGGAGCACGGCTATCACCACTACATCAGTAATATTTTAACTAATGAAAAAGTTATAGCAAAATTAAAGGAATGGAATTATGCCTCAATTGGTGATAAACAAAAAAGCTAGTTTTGATTACGAAATCCAGGACAAATATGAAGCGGGTCTGGTTTTATTTGGTCATGAAGTAAAAGCGGTGCGCGCCGGCCAAGTTAGTTTAAAGGGGAGTTATATTAGTGTCCGCACTGAGCAAGGCAAACCGGAATTGTATCTTGTTAATTGTCAGATATCACCCTATAAAAATGCTGGACCAATGCCTAACTATAATCAGTTTCGAGAACGTAAATTGCTTTTAAAAAAAGGGGAAATTAATTATTTATTAGGCAAGAAATTAACTGAGGGCTTGACACTAATCCCTTTGAAAATATATACTAATCATAGTTTTCTGAAGCTTGAATTCGCCGTCGCTAAAGGAAAAAAGAAATATGATAAACGGGAGACAATAAAGAAAAGAGACGTAGAACGAAGGCTCAGAACATTAACAAAAAGAGGCTAAAGAAAAAATTTGATTGGGGATGTCAGGCATCGACAGTCGGATCTTTTTCTGGGTATTCAAGGCGCGCTTAGCTAGCCGCGTTAAACTGGCTAAAAAAATACAAATGCCAAAACGGCAAGAGCATTCACTTGGGCAACTCCAAGTTACGCTCCAGTTATGGCCTAATAAATAAGGCTTTAACCATCGGCGGGCTGTGAGTCTTCATAGCGGTCAACCGGTGTCATAAACATGAAGATAGATATTATTTGCTCCTAACGGATAATCTCGAAACAAAATTAGGATCGTTTCAAACGCTTTTGTCCGGTTTCTGATGTTTGAAACTAAAATATTAAATCGGCCTACCCTTGTAAATGTATTTAGAAAAACCGATTGGACATGGGTTCAACTCCCATCATCTCCACAAAAAATCAAATAAGCCGCGGTGGCGGAACTGGTAGACGCGCTGGACTTAAAATCCAGTTGTAGCGATACAGTGCG
>CAYIZF010000030.1:0-6388 GCA_964367825.1 uncultured Gammaproteobacteria bacterium
ATTGAATTCTATTTTTCTATTCGACATTTAAAATTTGTTTATAAACATCTAGAGTTTTATTGGCACATTCCCACCAACTGAATTTTTTTACTTGTTTCAATCCGTTAGTGATTAAAGACTCGCGAATCTCATTATTATCAAGTACTTGTCCGATTTTTTTCTCCATATCATCTTTGTCTTCAGGATTAAAATAAATAGCCGCTTCTCCTAATATTTCTGGCAATGAAGACCTATCCGAACTAACAACAGGACAATTTCTAGCCATCGCTTCTAAAGGCGGCAAACCGAAACCCTCATACAAAGAAGGAAAAACATAAGCCTTCGCTTCTTGATAAAAAATTTCCAACTGCGCATCAGAAACATAACCAGGAAAAATTACTGGACTATTAGCATTTCCTTTCTGCCAAATATTCAAAGCACGAGCTTTATCTTGTATCCGATTATAAAAATAATCTTCTTTACCAACCAATACCAAGCGTAAATCCGGTCGATTATTAAGTAACTTCACAAAAACTTCCAATAATGTTTCTAAATTTTTATGCGGATAAGCGTTTCCGACATACAACAAAAAATTTTTCGGAATATGAAACTGTTCTAAAGTTTCTTGATTATCTAATTTAGCAACGAATAAAGAATCACGCCCTTTGGCTAGATTAGCCACGCCCTCGTAAGTGACCGCTATCTTTTTTTCTTCGACTCCGAACTGTTTTATTATATCTTGCTTGGTAAATTCGGAAACAGTTATTATCTTTTTCGACCGCTTAACGGCATTAATAATTACCAAGCGGTAAGCTAAATTCTTTAAACGATAAACAATAGGGTTAAGCGTCGTAGCGCGACGCGTCGGAAAATGAGTTAAAATCAAATCATGAATAGTAACCACAAATTTACCAACGATAAAAAACGGGACATTAAAATGAGGAAAATGCATTAAATCTATTTTTTCTCGTAAAAGATAAAAAGGCATTAATAATTGTTCCTGCCAAGAATACCATTTTATATTTAAACGAACTTTTTTTACATTAGTCTCTGCGCAAACGAATTCATCAAAATTATCCGGACTTAAGAAAATTACAAAATCAAAACCAGCGCCCTCGGCGCTTGCTATTTTTATTACATTATCAACCACTTCTTGGGTATATCGCCCTAATCCTTTGCCAACCGGGCCATAGAAACGGGCATCGATTCCAATACGCATTTATTTATATACTTAAATTATACAATCGGTAAATTAGGCGGCGGAGTTGCCGCTGAAGATTTAGTATTATCATTAAACAAATCATTCTCTTTATTTTTTGGATTATCGCTTAATCCAGTAAAAATATCAGCTGGTAAAGGAACCTCATCATTCACAATAGGCAAAGACGACGGAGCGTCTGCTTTTCTACCCGGAGCTTTTTGAATTAAAGGAGATTTAACATTAGCTTCAATCGGAAAATGCCAAAGAGTAGCTAATTCTTCTATATTCAATAAATATGGTTCCCTTCCGTCAGAAGAACGATTTATATAATTATTAAAAATATTTCTCTTCTTTCTTATCAAACGCGGCCTCCTTCTAAAATACACCGCCTTGGTCATTGTTACTTTTACATCCGGTTTAAAACTATTCATTCCAAGAGCGCCAAATTGTTTTATGTAACCAACAAATCCATTAAACACTTTAGCTTTATCCATTACTTCTTTTCTCGCCACATAAACTACTCTAATTTTAGTATTAAAACCAAGTTTAGTGGCTTTTGTATAAATTCCTTCAACCTGATCTTTTTCCTTTGGCGATAAATCAAGCATTGTTTTTGGCTTTTCTTCTTTTTTACCACCATCAATATCTCCCCAAATAGGATATATAATTTCGCTAGCATTTCCGAGAGCCTCTACCCCCTTCATTATTAAGCTCGGCTTAACTTTTTTCTTTCGACCCAATATTTTATCGGCGGCGGCAACCGCTTCTTTAACCCAATCAAAACCGGTCGGCTGAACTATTATCTGAAACCAAAACTGTTCACCCGGACGCAATGAGCCACATAAGTCCATTAAAGACGCCATCGGATCTTTAAACTGAGTTTCGCTCGGCCCCATTTGATGTTCAAAATCTTGATATGTTCTTATCGGCAAAAACCACGAATCTTGCAAAATGAATTCCGAACCAAATATATCCCATTCATCATCAGGATATTTTTGCGGCACATTTTCCGTATAATCATCAACTTCGGAAATTTCCGCATCCGGATATTGCGAATAAACAGAAGACTCTATTAAATTACGAAATTCGACCGGAGTTCTAATTAAAAATTGCGTATAACCTTCGAGACTGACAATTTCATAACTAAAACTTTTTTGATATTGACCCTCAAACCATTTTTCATAAAAATTTTGAGTACCATGAGCTCCACCCAAATAGGTAAACATATTTTCAACCGCTTTTGGAGATTGTTCATTACCTTTTGGAATATCAATCGCTAACAAAACAAATTTATGTCCCAAAGACCACTTCGTTTGGATATAACCCAACCAAATATTTACCGCGCCATATAAAAAAATAATACCAAAAAATACCCAAGCAAAATTAGCAAAAAAAGCCCAAAGCATCTGCCCGGGAGGCAAATTAAAAAAACGTTCAAAGACGGCTAAGTTGACGACTATATCCATACTTCCGTTATTATTTTAACACCTATATTTTAACATATTTTTTAAAGAAAAACAAAAAATCCGACCAGTTTCAGTCGGACTTTATGTTAGTTATTTTCGATCTCTGATATCTGTTAAAATATTAAGGTTATTTTGCCCATTCTTTAAGGCCATAAGTACCTCGACTAATAAGCACATAACGATCATCAAGAATAAGTTCGTTATGAACTGTAGCGGCGTTAGCCATCTTCTTGTCAAACTTCATTTCATTTATTTTCGAAGCAATTTCGGTAAAATGAAGAGGTTTCGCTTCATGCTTTAAGATAAGATAAATCTTATCATTAACTGTCTTTGGCTTAATTTCCTGAGAATTATCTTCACCCCATTCACCATATTTATTCTGTTCAATATGCTTAATAGACTGGATTAAAGAATATAATACCTTATTATTATTTATAATTTCAGCTTTATCGGGAAAAACTTTACTCTTAAAAACCGGGGAAATATCCACCTGTTTAATAGAGCTAATTTTCTCTTGATGCTTATTATAAGCATCAAGCTCTTTTAAGAGATTAATTAATTCTTCAGTAGTATAAGTCTTCTTCAAAGTTTCAACTTTTTTTAATAAATCCTCCGCCAACTCTTCTATATACCCAACTTCTTCATTCTTTAACTTAATCGAAACATTAAATCGATTATTATCACCAACCATTTCTAATTTTTCACCCATCAACTTAGAAATTAAGAAATTAAAATGGTTGCGATAAGCGGCTTTATTTTTCTCATAATCGGGACTATCAACACTATTTTCATTATTAAATTCAAGCGCCATGACCGTTAAAATATCCAATAAAAAATCTCGGCGAATCAAGCCTCCGTGTTCACCAATTAAATCCTCCACAATTCCTTCTAAAACTTCGATGGAATCACGCAGAATCTCTAATTTTTTTATTTTTTTTATACTGGCTGATTCAATCTGACGAACTCGCTCTCTTGTTAATTTATGTAGACTTCCAATCTTCTCTAGAGTTTCTCCTTTATCTCCAGCCAAACCAAAACGACGAGATAAAATATCTTTTTCACGATCTAATAATTCTGAAAACAAAGAATTAACAATTTTGATAGCGTCAAGACGAGCTAACTCCTCCGACTTTTTATCGGTTATCATCTTCTCTAGTAAATTTTCCATAAAAAAAGACTAATAAATTTCTAATGTAAACTTACACTATCATATTATTTTATATTAGTCAACCCACGGAGAGAGTTATGAACATTTTTATACTCTTTTAAGAGAAATTGCTCTAATATAAGGGAAAAAATACCAATAGCTAGGGCTCGACAAATAATTATTATGCGACTAATTAAATTTTGCTTTGTCCAGTGTTTGACAAATATTAAATGTTGGTTTCTAAACGACCAAGAACGTATTTGTCGACTTTTTTTTCGACGATTACTAATTTTTTTAATTAAACTATTACCAGATGAAGCAGCAGTTCGATCATGATACATTATCGCGCTTGGCACTAAAGCTGATTTAGCGCCGATTAAAAATAAACGATAAATTAAATCACAATCCTCTTTATACATAAAGAATCTTTCGTCAAAATACTGATCATTTTCCTTTATTTTTTCTAAAGCGCTTAACCGGAAAATCCCAGCTGCGCCAGATGGACCAAGAATACCATTAAAATCAAAACGTTTGTCATCCTTCTCTCCTTGCCCTAAATCATAAAAACGCAAACCCGGTTTTACAATTAAACCGCAAGTATCAATAATTCTCGTTTTCGTATTAACAGCGAAATCCCAACGGCGAATTTTCGGACTAACGGAAGCTAGCTCGCTATTTCTATCCAAGGCTAAAACTAATTCAGAAATAGTATTTTTTTCCAATAAAGTATCGGGGTTTACGACAAAAAAATATTCCGCTCCGAAACGAATGGCGGAATTAATAAGAATATTATAAGCGCGGCTAAAACCAAGGTTGCTATCGGCGGAGATATATTCTAAAAAGGTTCCATTATTTTCACTAAAAGATTCTAAGATTTCCTTATTAGATTTATTATTCTTATCGCTATTATCAAAAGCTAAAACTTTATAATCTCCCGACTCTAAAAAACCGAGCGCTTCTTTCAGACTCGGCAAAAAATCCGCTAAATATTTAACGCTAGAATCATTATAAGTTAAGAATCCGACAACTAACTTCATATTAAATAATCATTTTATCGGCCATTTTTTCTTTAGCAAAATTTTGTGCTTTAAGCAAACTATCAAAAGTCCCGGCATCAAGCCATTCACCCTTTACTTCCGCTACTTCCATCTCATTCTTCTCTAAAAACCAATTATTCACATCGGTTATTTCTAATTCTCCTCGCGGACTGGCTTTTATTTCTTTAGCCACTTGAATTACCCGGTGATCATAAATATACAAACCAGTAACCGCATAATTACTTAGATATTCTTGCGGTTTTTCAATAATTTTTTCCGCTCTCATTTGATCATTAAATTTAACCACGCCAAATCTTTCCGGATCAGGAACTTTCTTAGCAAAAATCTTTGCTCCGCCTTTAAAATTCTTAATATCTTCAGAGAAATCGTCTTCGAAAATATTATCACCAAGAATCATCACGACATCATCTTCATCAATAAATTTTTCACCAATTAAAAAAGCCTGAGCTAAACCCTCCGGCTTATCTTGGATTTCATACGTGAATTTAACTCCAAATTCTTTACCCGAACCAAGAAGGTTAAGATAATCACCCGCCCTTTCCGGAGCAATAATAATCAATATTTCTTTTATTCCCGCTTTGATTAAAGTATTAAGCGGATAATAAATCATCGGCCGGTGATAAACCGGCAATAATTGCTTACTAGTAATTTTAGTTAACGGGCGTAAACGTGTTCCCGAACCGCCGGATAGAATTATTCCCTTCATATTTTTACTCATTTATATACTCCTTTAAAGCTTCTTGCCAATTACGCAACTTTTTAACTTTTAAATTTCTTAAAACAGAAAATTTCGGTCGACGAGCGGCGCGTAAAAGATTTTCACTTCTAACCGCTCTAATATCCACATCTATTTCTTTTAAATCAAAAAGAGTTTTTGCTCCATCAAACCAAGTACAGGCGCCTTCATTAACAAGATGATATATGCCATAAGGCGTTTCTAATTCCCATAATCTTTTGGTTGCTACCGCCAAATCCGGAGTATACGTAAAACAACTTAGCTCTTCGTTAACAACGGTTATTTCTTTTTTATCTTGCGCCAAAGAGAACATAATGTCAAAAAAACTCGGTTTGGCCGCCGGACTAATACCTTTAGGGCCGAATAATTTCGATGTTCTAATTAAATAAAAATTTAAACCATATTCAGCGCGTTTCAATATTTCTCTTTCTCCAGCAAACTTACTTTCACCATATTTATTTATCGGATTAGGAGTATCGCCTTCCGCAAATTCTTTCTTTTCTTCTGTGCCGCTAAAAACATAATCGGAAGAATAATGAATTAATGTCACTTGCCGACGAAGAGCAATATCAGCTAAAACACCTGGTAATTCAGCATTTAATCTTAAAGCTAATTCATACTCTGATTTTTCTTCGCATTTATCAACGGCATTATAAGCAACAGCATTAATAATCAAATCCGGAGCTATTTCATTAATTTTTTCATTTAACAATAAAAAGTCTAGAACATCAATATCGCTGCGATCCCAGGAAATAGTTTCAAAATCGGCCGAAAAAACTTTCACTAATTGCGCTCCAAGAT
>CAYIZF010000031.1:0-6086 GCA_964367825.1 uncultured Gammaproteobacteria bacterium
TAACCGCTAAGTCATTTTTGAAATAAGGCACATCAACTAACCCGTGGATAAAAACACAAACCAAGGAACTCATGAGACCGAGAGCTAAATATTTTTCCGACTCATTTTTTTTATCTAGAAACTTAAATGATTTATAAGCAACAAAAGCCGCTTTAAACATTAACCAGATAAATACCAGTGCTCCGAGTAATCCGATTTCGCTCCAGAAATTTAAGAATATATTGTGCGGGTATAAATAAATTTCGACCGGTTGCCAATATTTGGCGCGTAAAGTAGAACTAGCCCAAGTAACCGCATCAAAGTTTGGAATATTATCACTGTTAAAAAAGATACCTTCTTGATGATAAGGCGCGACTGTTTTTTGATAATTTGCTAACCCAGCGCCGGTGATTATTTTAGCTCCTTTTAGCGCCTTAAAGGTTTCTTCCCATTGCTGCTGACGTATTTGTCCAGACAGATCATTAAGAGTTATTTTTTGTACCGCTAAGTTTTTTAATGGCGCATAAAATATCGCAATCGCAATTACGATTGCCGATAAAGACAAGGTGATTGTTCTGATTTTTTTATTGGCAAAAAATCCAAAGATAAATAAACAGGCGGCGATGCCGATAAGCGCACCCTCGGAGTGAGCAAAATAAACAGCTGCTAGAGAGGCGGCAATAACCCCGATGATTAAAAGTTTTTTTAAGGTTTTTATTATAGTTGTGCGTCGTGGTAAAGAGAAAAACCAGCCGAGTAGTAGTGGAACAAGTGGAGCGAGATATAAGCCAACGGCGTTAGGATACTCAAAAAAAGAAACGGTTCGTCGTGTCGCTTCATTAGCCCAGAATTCATTGGAAATAAATTTGCCGGTAATTTTTTGATAGATAGCCATCACTGAAATGGCAGCCGCTGAAAAGAGAAGAGACCAAAGAATTTTTTCTGCCTGTTTTTTATCATGGCAGATATTAATCACTAAAATAAATACCAATATCGGTTCAAAAAAATAAGCCTTCCAGATTCCTAAAGCGCTTGTGGTAAACCCGGCGATAGCAACAGAGATAAAAGATAGAATTATTAGAGCGATAATTTCGCGGGAAAAAGGATAAGGAGTCTTTTTTATATTGTTTTTTTTTCGTTCTTTATAATTAGGTATCCAATTTTTCAAAAACCAAACCGCAAAAGTGGTCAGAATCATTATTTCGAGTAGGGTAGAGGGTATTCCAAATACAGAAAAGCGGATTAAATAAGTAGGTAGGGCAGCAATTAGGACATATAACGCGTAATCCAAGCGGGTGAGCGTTAGAGCCAAAAAGAAAATAGAGAAAATTATTATTGCGGTTGTCATATATTTATAGTTATTTTTATTATATCATCCAGTGCAGAAACAAACAAAAAACCGCCCCTTTCGGAGCGGCTTTTTTTATATAGAGATTCAATCTTTAGTTAGCTCTTTCCACGTATTCTCCGGAATCAGTGTTGATTCTAATAACATCACCTTCATTAATAAACATTGGGACGTTTATTTTAGCGCCAGTTTCAAGTTCAACTTGTTTATTAACATTGCCGGCAGAATTTCCTTTAACTCCCGGAGGAGCGCTGACAACTTTAAGATCCATCTTAATCGGTAAGCTGACCGAAACCGGTTTGCCTTCGAAGTATAAAACATCGACATCAGTTCCGTCTTTTAAGAACATGGCAGCGTCGCCAATTTCTTCTAGCGGCAAATCAAATTGTTCGTAACTGGCATTGTCCATAAAGTAGGCCTGCTCTTTGTCTTTGTACATGAAATTAGCTTTCTTTGTTTCGGTTTCCGCTTCTTCCGCCTTTTCTGTACCTTGATAAGTTCTTTCGAGAACATTTCCGTTAATTAAGTTACGGCATTTTATTTTTAAAACCGCTCCGCCGCGACCCATTTTATGGTGGTCGGTTTTTATAATAATGTATGGTTCGCCGTTAAGTTTAATAACGCGGCCCATTTTTATTTCATTAAAGTTCAACATAAGGTTTTAAGCTTAGTGATTTATTTATGAGTGGCTGATAAAAGAGCCATAATACGTGAACGTTTGATGGCGGTTGCCAATTTTCTTTGGTGCCAAGCGCAAACACCCGTGCGATCGCCCGGTAATATTTTCATGTAGAAATTTACGAAGCGTTTTAAAGTTCTTGTGTCCTTGTAGTCAACGTCAAGATTATTGACGCAGAAATAACATTCTTTAGTTTTTTTAGTCATAGTTTTGTTAATTTATTAGAAAGGGATATTTTCAACGCGAATTTCTTCGTCGTCGACAATATCTTCAGGAATTTCGATGGTTGCCTCTGAAGCATTATTTGAACTGCCAGAGTTTTGTCCGCCAAATGGCGCACTATTTTTGCCGTCAAGCATAATCATGTTTTCAAGAATAATTTCAGTGCGATAGCGCTTTACGCCATCTTGGCCGGTCCAGTCGGTCGTTTGTAAACGACCTTCGACAAAAACCTTTGAACCTTTGTGTAAATATTTAGCACAGACTTCAGCTAATTTTCTCCAAGCGATAATATTGTGAAATTCGGTCTTTTTTTGTTGTTGTCCGCTTTGATCGGTCCAAACAAAATTAGTGGCAACTGAGAACGAAGCAACTGATTGGCCGGAAGGAGTGTTGCGCATTTCCGGGTCGCGAGTGACATTACCGATAAGCATTGCTTTGTTTAAATTCATATTTTTGGATTTATTAAATTAAATCTTTGGCATTTAAGATGCCTTCTAATTTTTCGTCCAAATCTTTTAAGTCCACCCGTTTGTCCTTAGCTTTTGGAGCTTTGGCTGGAGTTTCATCAGTGGACGATTTCTTTTCTTTTTCTTCTTGTTGTTTTTCGGTAGCCGTTTTTTTAGAGTCGATCTTAGCGCGAATAGCTTCAGCGCGAGCTATTTCTTCAGCCGATTTTACTTTTTTTACGACAATCTGATGGCGTAAAACATCGGTTGATAATCTTAAGTTTTTATCGACTACGGCTAAAAGATTCCCTTCTAGATCAAATTCAAATAAGCCATAATACCCGTAGGCATTGTGTTTGATTTCGTAGGCCAATTTTTTCTTACCCCAAAATTCATTGTAGGTAATCTGGCCGCCATTGGTTGTGATTACTTGGCCGACTTTTTCCATTACTTTTTTAGCCTCGTCTTCCGTAAATTTGTTCGGCAAGATGAAGAGAATTTCGTAATGGGTCGCTCCGGCTGCTTTGGTTTTTGACATAGTTATTATAGATTATGGAGCTTAAAGATTATCTAAAGTATTTCTAAATAATTTCTAAAGACCCCTTATTAAATAAAATCCCCAAGTATTCAAAATCCTTGAGGGTTAAGAATACCTTTAATTCTGCTTAATATTAGCGGAATTATCACCGGAACTAGCCGGGACATGGGAAAGATATCGTGTTTATTTATTTGTATGACAAGATTATCACGGTTATCTAAAAAAAGCAAGTATCCACATATGCACCTATTTTTATAATAAGTCTGCGCGATTGCCAGTCTTGATTTATTAAGTTAGAATGATTTTATATGAAATATTTCTTCGTTTTAGGCACAAATACAGCTTTATCAATCGCCGAACTAGCCGCTGTTTTAGATTTGAAAAAAACAAATCTAGTAGCATCTGATTTCTTAATTTGGGAAACGGACACGGAAATAAATCCGGAAACATTAATTTCACGATTAGGCGGAATTATTAAAATAGGAATCATTAAAGAAGAAATTGCTGACAGTGATTATGAAAAGTTATTAAAAGCGATTTATGATATTGCCAGTATAAAAAAATATCAGAGTCGAGAAGGAAAGTTTAATTTCGGATTTTCTGATTATGGAAAATTTCAGTTTAATAAGAAAGATCTTGGACTTAAGCTTAAAAAATATTTTAGCACTGAAAAAATAAGTTCCCGATTTGTGATTAGTCGAGAAAAAACTCTTTCCAGCGTTGTTGTTGCGCAAAATAAATTAATTACCCGTGGAATCGAATTTGTTTTAACAAAAGACGAAAATAAAATTTTAATTGGTGAAACTTTAGCCGTTCAACCGTTTAAAGATTTGTCGCGACGTGATTTTGGTCGGCCGGCACGTGATGACCTTTCTGGTATGTTACCACCAAAACTCGCGCAAATTATGATTAATTTGGCGCAAGTAAGGGACATGGAAGCGCTTGTTATTGATCCTTTTTGTGGTTCCGGAACTGTTTTAAGTGAAGCTTTACTCATGGGATATAAACATCTTTTAGGTTCAGACATCTCTGTAAAAGCGATTGACGATACTTATAAAAACATCAGTTGGATTAAAGAACTTTATAACATTAAAGATGTTAATGTGAAAGTATTGGTGAAGAGCGCTACTGATTTGTCGAAATTTGTGAAGGCGGAGTCGGTAGAAGCGGTTGTTTGTGAACCTTTTTTGGGTCCACAGAGAGGACTAATTGATTTTAAAATAGTAATAAGTAATCTTGAAGAATTATATAGTAAGGCGATTAGAGAATTTAAGACTGTACTTAAAGATGGTGGCCGCGTAGTGATGATTTGGCCATTGTTCTATGGACAAAAACCAATTTCTCCAAAATATGATGGTTTTAAAATGATAAATATGATTCCGGAAAATTTACGAGCTAATCAATATGTGAAAAAACATAATCGGGACGCAATCGTTTATAGTCGTCCGGGGCAAAAGGTCTATCGTGAAATTGTTATTTTAGAAAAAGAATAAACCTTTCAAATTAGTAATTTAAAAGCTTGTCGTGTCAAATAAAAAAGACTTATCCGCGAAGATAAGTCTTTTTGTCTGGTTAATAGTATTCGGAGTTGTGAATAACTCTTTAATTTAGAAATAATTATCTGTTAATAAGGAAATTACAGATATCCCCATCTGCCACTATGTATTCTTTTCCTTCAGTTCTGACTAAGCCAAGTTCTTTGGCCTTAATTTCTCCTCCGCATTCCACAAATTTTTCCCAGTTGATAACTTCAGCGCGCACAAAACCTTTAATAAAGTCTGTATGGATTTCACCGGCCGCTTGTGGGGCTTTTGTTCCATGTTTTATAGTCCAAGCCCTAGTTTCATCTGGTCCAGTAGTGAAAAAAGTATCTAACCCTAGCAGTTTATAAGAATTTTGAATAAGTTTATCAAGTCCACTTTGCTCTAAACCAAGTTCTTTTATGTATTCCGCTTGGTCTTCTTCCGGTAAATTAACGATTTCTTCCTCTAATTTTACATTAATTTTTATAATAAGGTCTTTTGTTTCCGGCAGAACATCGCCAGTATGAGTTTCGTCTATATTTAAGAGATAGAGAATCGGTTTAATGGTTAATAAAGTCAACGACTTTACAAACAGGAAGTCTTCTTCGGTAAATTCAAGCTCGCGAACAGCGTGCCCGGCGGCCAAATGTTGGTATATTCTGTCTAATATTCGCGCAGAATTAATTAATTCTTTGTCTCCGCTCTTAGCCTCGCGTTTGACCTTGTCTAATCTTTTTTCAATCGTCGCTAAGTCAGCAAAGATAAGCTCCATATTAATTGTTTCCTTATCACTGGCCGGGTCTATTCGGCCATCAACATGAATTATGTTCTTATCTTTAAAGTCACGGATAACTTCACAAATAGCGTCACATTCTCTAATATGAGCCAAAAATTTGTTACCTAAGCCCTCTCCTTTACTCGCCCCGGCAACCAAACCGGCAATATCAACAAATTCAATGGTTGTGGGAATAATTTTTTTAGGATTTGAGATAACGGCTAGCTTATCTAAGCGAAAATCAGGGACTTTTACAACTCCGACGTTAGGATCAATGGTACAGAATGGGTAATTAGCCGCTTCTACCCCCTTTTTAGTTAAGAGGTTGAACAAGGTTGATTTCCCCACGTTTGGCAGACCGACAATTCCGATTGATAATGACATATTATTTAACTAAATATATTCTACAGTAATACTATAACATAACAATAAATACAATAGCACAATAAATACAATAATACATTTTTGGATAACAAAAGAGGCCCACTAGAGCTCCGTTTTATAAAAAATAATATATAATCTTGGGCATCTGTGAGCCTCATTCCTAATAACATATGCTTTGTGATGTGTTATCAA
>CAYIZF010000032.1:0-6009 GCA_964367825.1 uncultured Gammaproteobacteria bacterium
CGTATATTTATTCGGCAATTCCCCGCCGACAGATTTTTCATAAGAACCGTCAGCTAAACTATGACCGCCGACAATCTTTTTGTTTTTAGACTGGAAAATTAATTGCCCGGTCATTTTCAAATGAACTAATAAAAATAAATCGTCGGAAAAAACAAAAATCAATAATTTGCCGCGGCGTTCTATTTTTTTTATTTTTTTACCAACGAGCGCACGTTTAAAAAAAGCCGCGGGATGCGAGGCGGTTTTAGAATTAAGAATATCAAGCGCAACAATTTTTTTACCAATTAGCGCGCCGAGGTCGCGTCGGATTGTTTCCACTTCTGGTAATTCCGGCATATTTTACAAAGATAATAAAACGGTAATAACAATACCTAAAGCTAAAAACAAAATAGCATAAATCTTTAAGAGACTAAGACCTAATTTATCAGAGTTAAATATTGGCATATTTTTGTAAGAAACCAGGCACATAAATACCTAGCTCGCTTATAATAAGACTATTAATAGTATAGCTTTAGACAAATAAAAAAGGAAGTCTAAATCGATACAATTAACACAAAATAGCCTAAAAATAAAAAGGCAGGTTATTATCCTGCTCTTTTAAAATGTGGGCCGAGTTGGATTCGAACCAACGAAGGCGTGAGCCAGCAGATTTACAGTCTGCCCCAGTTGACCGCTTTGGTATCGACCCTTGTATTCAATAAGTCTGGTCTTATAATAAAAAAAATATTAACACTTGTCAAACCATTAAAGGCCCCAACAGTTAATATTTTCTTTCCTTGCTATTTTATTTTTGTAATAACGAAATAAACTAAAGCGTATGAAGAGAATATAACAGCTAATCCAACCGCTGACCATACCAAGATATCTTTTCCTTTTTTAACCTTCTCAGAACTACCCCCAGACAACATCCAAGTAAGCCCACCAAAGATAAACATGAGCAAGGCAATAGAACCAACTATGCCCATTACGGCGTTTATAACATTACCAATCAGTTTTTGAGGGGATGTATTATCGTTTCCCAGGGGATTTTCGAGACAAGTAGTACCCGCGGGGCAACCAGCTGAACCGTCAGCAAAAACCGGAACGGCCGAAAAAGAAAAAATGGTTACCATTAACAAACAAATAGAAATTATAATTTTTTTCATAGATTTTTTATTCTTATTAAAATAATAACATTTTTCCATAAAAAAAAGAAGGGGTTATGATATTTTGTTATCACTTCCCCTCCAAAATTTATAGACCCCTAAGCCACTACCATTTTTACAGTAATCAGCTTATTTGATTTAAACCGGAATCGTGGCCTGCTGTAGTACGGAAATGTTTGTTGTATTTCCGGACTGTCCGTGATGACTACGCCATCTTCATACACAATTTTATATTCAGCCGTAGAATTCAACTGATACTTATTGCATTCTTGATTGCTTACAACCACGATATTAAACCGGGTTTCTCCGTTCACATTGATGAAATATACTCCCTTAGTGAAAATTGAGTCGCGAACCACAGGTGATTCAATTACAGATTCGGGTTCAGAAACGGCAGCCAAATTGTTTTTCTGCTGATTTTTTGGCAAAAGACCATCATCTTTAGGGATAATGTCTCTCGGACCAACAATCTGAACTAATTCAGCTTCAATCCAATACCTTTTCCCATTAACGAAAGACCCGCCGTCTTTAGCTAATTGAATTTTTAAGAACCCCTGACCGTTTATAACCCTTACCTCTTGCTTGTGGTTTAGGATACGAACAATCGTCCCCCTAGATAGCTCACATTTTTCCTCGGGGATTATATCATTCTCACTTAATTCAAGATCCCCTGTGTAAAGCGTTTCCAAATCTTTCAATATCACACCATAAGTCGTAGCGGCATTAGTTTCATTATTAATGCTTCCACGATCTTTAATTGTGTTAATTCTCTTATCCCAAGATACGACGTATCTTGCTGTGGAACGAAAATTTTCTGGAAAGAAATGTTGCCAAGCTATTCCTAAACATATCACTATAACAAATGGAAAGATAATTTTATCAATCGCATTAATTTTAGCGGTTATGGCTAAGGCGATAAATCCAACCAAAGCAGCACCACACAAAGATTTAAAGGTTAGTATGTCAGGAAAGACAAGACCTAAAAAACCAGCGAAAGCTACCCAAGCGATAAACACTTTCATTGGCTTTGGAACGACTCCATCAGTTATATGGAACACTTTTAACAGTATTCCAGCTGGAGTCCAAGCTAATAAAATCAGCCCAATAGCTAATACGAAAGCGGCAGCGGTAAAACCAGGGACATTAATAGATAATGCCACGATTATCAACACGAGCGCAAAAACAGCAGTACTGCCCAATACTATGGAATAAATTCCAACTATACGGGCTAATCTTCTTAATATACCAGGGGTATATGCCGTAATGAGTGTCCAAAGAGCACCCAACTGTCTGACGATCCAATCGCGGAAAGCAGTCCAGAAAATAAGCATGACTAATAAAGCCACGCTTGCCAAAATCAACATTATAACCATAGCTTTTTTCTTTTTTTAATTACTTACCCGTTCTCAACTCTCTTGCTCTTCTTTCTAACCAAGTTTCCCTGGAAAAGAAATCATCGCCATCTTTTTTCACCTGACTATCTGCAACAACTTTTGCCACAGACGTAATCTTCTCTTTTGCCTCAAATATGAAACTATTAGAAGCGCCAGATGTGTCCAAGACTTTCTTAATTTCTTCTTCATCCAGTTTAGCTAACATCGCAAGCATTTCTGCTCCTTTCACATTAGCCTTAATTGTGGTTTTAGCAACAACGATTTTTCCCTTCTTATCAAAGAGTGGAGACCCATCATCGTTTTTAACCGGAGTTTCAATGGTAACATCAGTCTCCTCCTTTCCAATCGTACCAATAACACGATTTCTCTGTGATGGCTCATAGTCATCAATCACCTTGCAGATTTTAGTTAATTCAGCGGAAGTAACCATCTTTTTTTGAACTGCATAGGCGCAAGCGGACAAAAACAAATGTTCATCGTTTGTTCCTATGCCAAAAAGTCTGGACTTAAGATACTCAGTACCTTTTTCCTGAGCAATCGTCCCAAAAGAATGGAAAAGGTTCATAATAAACCCATCAACTCCACCCTCCACGAGTAAGCTTTTTAAATCTTTCATCTCTTTCTTTATTTTTTTGGTTTATATTCAATTTTTAATGAGCAATTTTTGCCACAGCATCCATTTCTCATTTAACAGATTATCATAGCACTTTTTCATAATTATGTCAACAAAAATAAGGCTGAGTTCAATAAGTAACCGCAACATTAAATACTCTCTAAATAAAAGAAACATTATATCAATATATTTTAGCTAATATTAAAAAAGAAGGCTATCTAAATAATAGTCTTCTTTTTCTTTGAGCCGTTGACCGGGATTGAACCGGTGACCTTCTCCTTACCATGGAGATGCTCTACCAGCTGAGCTACAACGGCTTTCTTTAAAATTTATTTAATCTACAATCTTTCTATAAGATTCTCCCATTCCCCTAATTTCTGATTTTCCGGATTGACTACAGCTAATTTTTCTAAAAAAATAACTGCTAAATCTTTATCTTTTTTTATTATACTTAAATCTAGGATTAAATCAAGATAACGCGGGTTATTCGGTTCTAATTCGAGAGCCTCTCTTATATTTTCCAAAGCGACCTCAAAATTACCCGCCTCTTTTTCAACCCAAGCTAAAGAAAAATAAATTTCTTGAGCGGTTATTTCCGTCATGAACTCATCATCATGCTCATATTGTTTCGCCAATTTTAAAGCATAGTTATAAGTCTCACGCGCTTCGGACCATTTTTTCTGTTCGCTATAAAGATTGCCAAGCTTAAAAAAAGCCGGCAAATTTTTCTGATCAAGCGAAATTATGTTCACTAATTTCTCCTCGGCTTCGTTATACTTTTCTTCCTTTAGCAAATCGGCATAAGCTACAAATAATTCTTTTATCATTTTTTTCTTTTCACTATAAGGAATTTTTGCCGAACTTTTATAATTTAATTTAACTTTCTCTAATCTATCTTGTGAGGATTTGAGAAAATTAAAAACATGCCGGCCAAGAAATAACCAAACACGAGCAACTAAGCCGCTAACGCGCGCCACATCTCTTTCTACTTTCTGTCTGATTATCTGATCTTTAAATTTCGCTTCTTTCTCGCCAGGCATATTATTTATATCTAAAATTGCCAAAGCCGGAAATTTTTTTAAAATAATTACCACAATAACAAGCAAACTTAAAACAAGCAAAATTATAGAAAAAGTAGTTAACATATTTTAATTAGTTATAACCGGAAATTCTTTTAATTTTAAACTGGCACCGCCAACAAGCAAACCATCAATATTCTTTTGAGATAAAAAACCGGCCGCATTATTCGCTGTTACGCTTCCACCATAAAGCACGCGGACTTTTTTCTTTAATATTTTTTTCGTTTGCTCTTTAATAAATTTTTGAATCATATCAGCTTCTGAGGGTAAAATCGGTTTTGCTCCTTTATTAGTACTTATCGCCCAAACCGGTTCATAAGCAACAATTAAGTCAGCCGACGTTTTTATTTTAATTCCTTTTAGACCATGACGCAATTCTTGAAGTAAATACTCTTTTGTCTTACCGGTTTTCTTTTCAGCTAATTTCTCTCCGACACAAAAAACTGGCACTAGTTTTTCCGCTAAAGCGGTTTTGATTTTTCCATTAATAAGCGCCGAATTTTCATGAAGATGTTCCCTTCTTTCACTATGGCCTAAAATAACATATTTAGCCCCTAATAACCGGATATTTACTGGGGATACTTCGCCTGTATAAGCGCCCTTAACATGAAATGCGCAATCTTGCGCCCCTAAAGCAATCCCGGTATTTTTCAAAATCGGATTTAAAAAAGGTAAAGCCGCATAATCAGGGCAAACAACAATTTCATTTTTTTTAGTATTAATCTTTTTTATGTATTGCCCGGCCAACGCCAAACTTTCTTTTAGAGATAACTGCATTTTCCAATTAGCAATAATTATCTTTTTCATAATTTTTTATTTATTTTTTAAACTTCTTGTCCAAGCAACCGTTCTTTTTATTCCTTCTTCTAAATTTATCTGCGGTTCCCAATTTAAAACATCTTTAGCGCGCTGATAGCTTAAACAACTTCTTCTTTGCTCGCCTAATTTCCCAGGCATTTCTTTAATCTTTATTTCTTCTCCCAGAGCTTTTCCGATACTATTTCTAACATCGAGCAAAGTACTTTCGATTCCGGAACTGATATTTATTTCCCCGGGACAATCGATTGCCATCGCGGAATATAAACCGCGAACAACATCATCAACATAAACAAAATCCCTTGTCTGCAAACCATCGCCGAATTGTAAACTTTCTTTTCTATTAACGCCGTTCTCGACAAATATGGCAATTACGCCTGCTTCTCCACCCTTAAACTGGCGCGGTCCATAAACATTGGCAAAACGCAAAACAGTAAAATTTAAACCGTAAACATGATAATAATAATTTAAATATTTTTCCAGAGTTAATTTATGAATGCCGTAAGGTGAAAGCGGGAAAGTCGGATAATTTTCCGTTGTCGGAATTTCTTCCGCTTCGCCATAAATTGCGCCACCGGTTGAAGCCATAATTATTTTCTTTACATTATTCCGATAACTATTCTCGATTATATTCAATCCGCCAATAACATTTATTTTATTGTCAAAAACAGGATTGGTGACGGATTTGCGAACATCAATCTGCGCGGCTAAATGGTAAACAAAATCAAATTTTTCTTTTTTAAAAATTCTGGCGATTTTAGCGGAACAGATGTCCACCTTATATAATTTAGCGGCTGAATTAATATAATTTTTTTTGCCAGAAGATAAATCATCGATAACAGTCACCTCATTTCCCTCATTTATTAATTTATCAACTAAAGTAGAGCCGATAAAACCGGCACCACCAGTGACAAGTATTTTTGACATATATATTTTTTATTTTTATATAAATTATCATAGCA
>CAYIZF010000033.1:0-5942 GCA_964367825.1 uncultured Gammaproteobacteria bacterium
AAGAAACCCTCAACTCCTAAAAATTCCGCTCAGAAAAATAAAGCGGTTAAACCCTCTAAATCCTCCTCTAAATCTTCCGCTAAGTTAGCCGACGGATCTTTGAAAAAGAAAGCCCGACCGGTTGTTATTGATATTATCGAGGATGAAGAATCGGATAACTTTTTTCCCGATTTTCCTGAATTAAAGACAGGAACAATTGCGGAGGATATGTTTATGGGCGGGGTAGATGCGGATAGTAAAGCGGATAAAAAAAATGAAGCAGAAAAACAGTCGGGAGATTATCGCTTAACAGAAGAAATCGATCAACAAAAAAAATATTTTTCTAGATTCATTTCAGAAAAAGAGGAGAAAAATAAGAAGTTGGAATCAATGGATGATGAATATGTTGAGGAAGGAGAAATTGTAAAAAAAAGTGTTGGCTTATATCGCAGTTTAGTTTGGAAATTTGTCGGGTTAACCGCTGTGCTTATTTTGATAGTCTGGTATTTCTCTTTCTCTAAATTAGTTATAAATATTATTCCGAACGGTGAAACTTTAAATGACAGCCTTTTAGTTAAAATTGGACCGGAAAGAGTATTGGGTGAAAGCGCTTCGTCAACAGTTAGTGATTCTTCGGAAATTGATTTTAGAGATGTGATTGATGGCGAAGTTAGAGAAATGGAAGTTAGTGAAGAGAAAGTTTTTTCGGCCAGTGGGGAAGAATCAGTCGGAGAAGAAGTATATGGGAAAGTAACTTTAATTAATAATTCTGCAAAGAGCCAAGCTTTGGTAGCCACAACTCGTTTACTTAGTCCGGATAATAAATTATTTAGAATAAAGAATGCGGTCACTATTCCGGCTTACGGAGAGATAGAGGCGGAAATATATGCTGATAAGCCGAGTAGCGATTTAGCTATTGCTCCGACCACGTTTACTATTCCGGGACTTTGGCTCGGATTACAAGATAAGATTTTTGCTAAAAGCACAACCGAATTTGTTTATCGTCAGAAGATAAAAAAATATGTTAAAGCGAGTGATATTGATAATGCCACTAAGGAGATGAATGATATTCTATTAAATAAAGTAAAAGTAAGCCAGTCAGAAGATATAAATACAGGTGTCATATATGAAGCATTATCTCCGGTAAGTATTGAATCTAGCGCTAAAATTGGAGATTCGGTTGATGAATTTACTATAAAAGCTAAAGAAAAAATAGCCGTGATATCATATTCAAAAAAACAAGCGGCGGAATTAGCTAAAAATAAATTATCCCTGCTTGTCCCGGATGATAAAGAATTGGTTGGTTATGATGAAAAAAATATTGCTTATATCTCTGATGGCTATAATTCAAAAACCGGTGTTGCTTCAATCAAGGTTAATTTTAATGGTACGATGATTTTAAAGAGTAATACGGAAATTATCGATAAAAAACAAATAGTAAATCTTAACCGTGATCAACTAGAAAATTATTTAAAGACTTTCCCGGAAATAAAGACATTCGAGCTTAAATTCTACCCGTCGTTTATTACTCGTGCTCCGCGTTTACCGGAAAGAATAAGTGTGGTTATTGATTAGGATAAAAATTTAAGTTAAAAATATTGTTAAATAAATTTTGCTATAAAAAAATCTCGCGTTAGCGAGATTTTTTAAGAGTGATAAGAAAATCAAATAAATTAGAATAATCCGAGAAAAGAGGAGCGTTTTTTTGGTTTTGAGCCATGAATTGCTTCGCTTAAGTCATTTCCAAGTTTTATTGCTTCAGCTAAAGATCTTTGGTGAAGATTACGGCCAATAGCTAGCCCATGAGTACCGGAGATAGTTAGTTGTTCTTTCGTTGTCTTAACCATTTCTTTAGTATTTCTTTTTTCTCCGCCGACACAAATTATTTTTGTTCGTCCGGCAGCTAAAATAACTTCTTTAAATTTTTCCGCTGTTAATTTACCATCTTTTGTTCCATAAGGATATTTTACTTTAGCAAAATCAGCATCAAGGCAGGCAGCAATTCCAGCGCCACCGGCAATCGTATGGATATCTTCTTCTTTTATATTTTTGCCGCGAGGATAAATCCAGAGAACTGCAATCATTCCGTTTTGATGAGCAATATTTATTTCCCTAGCTATACGGCTTAACATTTGCGCTTCAAATTTTCCGCCCAAATAAAGAGTGTAGCCGATTCCGACAATATTCAGATTAGATTGCTTCTTGAAATTAACTATATCTTCCGTTTTCCACCAACAGTTACTTGAATCTTTTTCTTCATTTTGTCCTAGATTCGATTTACCGTTTATTTTTACAAGATAAGGTATTTCATAATAACTGGCGCCATATTGAGAGATAAGTCCGAGGTGGGTAGCTAAAATTCCCCCTTTTACTCCAGCCGTAATCTTAAATAAGTGTTCTGGCGAGGCGTCTTCTGGCGCAATGCCGCGACCAAAAAAATCATTGTTCATGTGCTCCACCTTTTGATCGCCAGCGATTAGGAGCATATTTCCGGTACCGGCAGTAGCTAGTTTATAATTTCTTTTGTATTCCGATTTTTTTGAATCAGGAACGCTTAAGGGTATTTTTATTTCTGACATATTAAATGTTTATAAATTTAGAAAAATATGTTATGCTAAAATAACTAGAGTAATTATAACATAATTATGTCAAAAGATAAAAATACCAACGGAATCGATTTAAGTAAATATAAAGACCTTGATAGCGTAAGCCTTAAAAAAATGAATTTTGGCCTTTGGCTATCGGAAAATCGCAAGCATATAACAAAAATTGTCATTATTTTTTTGATTGCTTTGTCTGTCTTCTTTTTCGTCTACTCTTTATATAATTATGTAATTTATTTCCGTGACATTAAAGCGGAGAAAGAGAATATAGTCGATGTAACTGGTTCAAGTGTCGTTTCTCAACGCAATGTAGCCGCTGATTTAGTGGTTAGGGCTCCGCAAATATTTAAAAATAATGGAAATTATGATTTAGTTGCTAGTGTTTCGAACCCTAACGATAAATTTTCCGCTAGTTTTCAATATTGTTTTGTTGTAAATAAGACTGATGTTGGTTGCAGTAGTGTCCATATTCTCCCGAGTGAAGAAAAATACGTTTTATCTTTAGGGCAGAAATTAGACGCTGAATATCCGTCTGCGACTTTTGAAATAAGAAATATTTCTTGGAAGAGAATAAATGCCCATGATATACCTGATTGGAATTATTTTTATAATGAACGTTTGAATTTTGGGCTAAAAGATATAAAATTCACGCCGGCCGGGTCGAATACTTCAACTGGCAAAAATAATTTAAGTTCTTTGGAATTTAATATCTCTAATCTGACGAACTATGGCTATTATAGTGTCCCTTTAAATATTGCTTTGTATAATGGCTCGGATTTAGTCGGTGTTAATATATTTATTGTGAATAATTTTTTAGCCGGCGAGACAAAAGGTGTTTCTTTAAGTTGGTTAAGTAATATTTCTCGAGCAACCAGAGTTGAAATTCGTCCTAATTTAAATATTTTAGACGATAGTATCTATCTGAAATATCAGGGTTTTCAATAATTATTAACCATTGTTTTTATGTTAAGCCGTATTAGGTTGTATTTGAAAAATTTTGATTGGCTGATATTTGCCGCCGTTGTCCTCTTAATCGCTTTTAGTTTAGTGGAAATATATAGCGTTGCTCTCGGACAAGAAAAATTTAGTTTGCTTAATTTTCAAAAGCAATTGTTTTTTGCTGGCGCCGGAATAGTTTTGCTTTTTTTATTTGCTTTTATTGACGCCTATTCTCTTAAAAGCTTTAGTCTATATTTTTATTTTTTTGGAGTAATTATTCTTGTGGCCGTTTTGATTTTCGGATCGGTAACTAAGGGAACTAAGGGTTGGTTTAATATTTTCGGATTTGGGTTACAGCCTGTTGAATTTGTAAAGTTCATTTTGATTTTATTTCTGGCTAAATATTTTTCTGGTTTAGCCACGAAAATAAAGACTTCGCGACATTTTTTTACTTCTGCTTTTAGTGCTTTTTTTCTTATATTTCTTGTATTATTACAACCCGATTTCGGTTCGGCGCTTATTTTAGCGGCTATTTGGCTATTAATGATTATTGCCACCGGTTTTCCGAAGAAATATTTTTTGATTATCGGCGTGGCGGCAGTAGTTATTTTTGTAATTGCGTGGTTTTTCTTATTTAAACCATATCAAAAAGATAGGGTTATGACATTTCTTAACCCGACGGCGAACTCTTTGGAATCGGGCTACAATATTTCCCAAGCAATGATTGCCGTCGGTTCGGGCGGTTTAACCGGCAAAGGGGTCGGTTTTGGCTCGCAATCGCAATTGAAATTCTTGCCGGAAGCGCAAAATGACTTTATTTTTGCGGTTATCGCCGAAGAACTCGGTTTATTAGGCGTTCTTCTAATTTTAGGCTTTTATTCGCTTTTTTTCTTCCGTTGTATTGCCGCCTTGAAGAATATTAACAATGATTTCGGCATTTATTTTATTATTGGGGCTGCAGGCTTGATTTTTATTCAAATGTTTATTAATATTGGTATGAACATGGGAATTATGCCGGTAGTGGGTCTGCCACTGCCTTTTGTCAGTTATGGCGGCAGTTCCTTACTATCCTTACTGATATTAGTGGGGGTAATCGAAAATATAATAATTAAATCAAAAATTAGCTATTAAATCTATGGAATTTAAATTAAAAGCAGAAAAGAGAGAAAAAAATGAAAAATTGGCGGTTGATTATATCCCGGCAGTCTTATATGGCAACGGAGTTGAAAATCAGAGTCTTAAATTAAAAAAAGTCGATTTTGAAAAAGCTTATGACGCGGCTGGTGAATCAAATCTTATTGATTTAGATTTTGGTGCCGGAGCGGTAAAAGTTTTAGTTAAAGAAACTCAAAGAGATGTTTTGAAATATACTTTTACCCATGTTGATTTTTATCAAGTTAATATGAAGGAAAAGGTAACTACCGAAATCCCATTCAGCTTTGTCGGTGAAGCTAAAGCGGTTAAAGAGTTGGGCGGTATGTTGATGAAAGAAATGGACGGTATCGAAATCGAATGTTTGCCAAGCGATTTGGTTGACCATATTGATGTTGATATTTCAGTTTTAGCCACTTTTGAAGATGTTATTACTGTTGGTGATTTAATTTTACCGAAAGGCTTTGAATTAAAACATAATAACGCTGAAGATGAAGTCGCTAAAGTTGTTGAACCGAAAGCTCAAGAAGTTGAAGAGGTAAAACCGGTGGAGACAACAACAACTGCTGCTCCAGCTGAAGTTAAGAAAGAAGAAGCTAAAAAATAAAACTTTAAAATAGCTTAAATAAAAAATCCTCGATTTTAATCGAGGATTTTTATTATGGCCAATCTATTTTTGCCGGCTAGATCTTTTTTAATTTCCGTCTTAGCTAAGGGGAAATATTTTTTTACTAATGCTTGAATTAATTTCGCTTGGCTTGGGTCAATTTCGCAGAGAATAGTTATTGGGCTGTTGGAATTACTTTTAAGATTGGTATCAAGATTAGAATTAAGATTAAAAACGGTTTTGACATCCTTTATCTGTTCTAATAATTCGTGATAATATTTTAAACCATTACTTCCGGCTACTAGAGCGATTTTAGGCTCCTTTTGAATGCTTGGTGAATGTTTCACTTGGTTCGGGGTTAAATAGGGAAGATTGGCCGCGATAATGAGCTCGTTGGTAATAAAATTATTAAAATCTTCTTTATTAATTAATGGTTTAAGTAAATTACCGTATAAGAATTTAATTTTTTTTGCCTGCTTATTTAAAATAGCATTTTTTTTCGCAACCTTAAGCGCCGGAGCGGAAATATCTATTGCTCGAAAAATGGTTTTTTTATATTTAGCCGGAAACATTTTTTTTATTTCGTTGGCGGAAGAGATAATAATTGCGCCGCTACCGGTTCCGAGGTCAATAAGCATTAATTTATTTTTACAGTTTTTTGT
>CAYIZF010000034.1:0-5627 GCA_964367825.1 uncultured Gammaproteobacteria bacterium
TTTTAAACGAATTAGAGAAGGGAAATATAGTTTTGGCTCCGATGAATGGGCAAAAGTTAAAGAATCCCTATTTCACTGCGCCCGGACCCTTGACCCATATGATTTTAATCAAGGGTTATGATTATAAAACAAAGGAGTTTATCGTTAATGATCCGGGGACGAAAAGAGGTGAGGATTATCATTATTTAGAAGATGTGATTTTAGAAGCTCTGAATGTTTATCCGACCGGTTCACATGAAGCGATTATAGAATTGAAAAAGGCTGTAATAATAATGGAAAAATGATAGAAAATTGATAAATTTTAGATAAAGTAGAATAGACTTTACATCGAAAAGTGGGGCATTGACAGAATAAGTAATAAGCAGTAAAATATTTTGATAAATATTAGGTATTTAATTTAGATATTTAATATTTTGTTCTTTTTATAACCAATTAAATTAACCAATCAAAGTTTTTAAAAAATGGAAGAGGAAGAAAAAAATGCAATGCGGCACATTGTAAAAATCCGCCCGGACAAAGTATTGTCTGCTCCGGAGTTGAGGGTATTATTTTTATCTCGTGACAAATACGAGGATAAAGAAGTTGTGTATTATCCGGAAGAAATATCTTTAGCCGAGATGGACGGCGTCCGGATGTTCTTTATTCTTGTGGCAAAGAAAGAGGATGTCAAAGACGGAGAGATATTAGAAAAGGCGATGACTATTCCTTTATTTCTTCTCGATTTTGCTGAGGATCAAAAAAAAGAACTTCGTCTCATGGCGAAGAAGAAATTGAAGGTAACACTTTTTGATTCTTATTTCAAAAAGCCGGAAAATCATCTCTCGAGATGTTCTAGGGAACTGGAGATGGATGAAATCGATTTTTTTGATTCGGTTTTAGAAGAAGATGAAAATCGTCGCATTGACGATTTAATGAAACCAAGATCGAAACCGAAACCAAAAAAATTAGTCCTCAAAACAATTCTGGAGGACGAAAGTAAGGCTCTTGAAAAAGGCCAAGAAGATTTTTTTGAAGATCTTCGGCTAAAAAATGGAGGGTTTAACAATGCCCTCTAAATTCAGTGTATATTTAAAAGCGGCTGCTACCTAGCAACCGCTTTTTCTTTGTCTAAATTATTTTTTTATTCAAGACAGCAATCAATCACTTTTTTTACCAAGGCCCCGAGTCGACCGGCAAAACCTTTTCTCTCTTTATCTTTAACACTTAGAGCATCATCATCTATTTTTTTTATATCTCCTAAATCAATTAATTTCATATTTAATCCCCAGAACATTGAATATAAGTCATAAGCCTTTTGAAACATTTCTTGGGCCTCGTCTTTATTACCTTTTCCCTGGGCTTTCGTGCCTACTTCCATCAAGCGATAGCTGGCGGCGAGAAGGTGTTTAGAAATACACCAAACTTCGCCCTCGTAGTCTTTTATAATTTTCTTTAGAAGCGATTTGCGCATTTCGCGGATTTCACTTAATAAATCATAATATTTCGGATTGCCGGTTTTAGCGCCAGTAAAGAAAAAATGCTCTTCAATACTGACCAGGTTCATAATCGCAATGCTTAAATCCTGGTCGGATGATAAATCTAGTTTATTATCTTTTTTCATTCGATCGACTTTTTCGATCATCTCGTTTAGAGACATTAAATTCTCGGACATATATTTATTATTATTTGATATTTATTTTATCTATCATTTACGCTATAATTTTTTTCCCCTTACGCCAGGAACATTGTCGGATAGCTAGCGAGCCGTGAATACTTAAAAAAATCTTTGATTTTTTAAAGTATTCAGGCGAGCCAGTAAATACGGAATGTATTTCTGTGAGCCAGTAAATACGGAATTTTACTTTGTCAAAAAATAAAAAATAACACTGGAAATAATTAAAGCGCCGATCGGCCAAGCCACTTTTTGAAAAGGAAACCAGGCATGTCCGTCATTCTTTTTCTTTATATTATTATACCATAAGTTAGCGCCTAAAAAGACTATGCTACCGGCGGTTATTCCTAGAGCTAATTTATCGATACCAAATAATTTATTTCCCTGGTTGCCGATAAAATCTTTCGATAGTAAAGGCCAAATAACCATCGTATAATAAATAATGGTGGTCAAAATATCACGAACATCTTTATTACCGAATTTATAATCTTTTTTATTAAACCAATTAATCGTCCAAGCAATAAGCCCGACGATTAGTCCGCCAATCCAAACACCGGCAATCGAATCGTCGATACCTAAATATTCACTTAATCCTAAACCGGCTCCGACTGCGACAACACAAACCGGACAAACCGCTTTGGCTGGTAGAGCGATTAAACTTAAAGCGGGAATAGTTAGAAAAAAATATTTTTTCATTTATTTAGTCTTTAAGAATTCGATAATTGATTCATCTCCCTGAAGACAATTTTGGCCATCAAAGAAAAAGGGAACACCAACACCATTAGAAGTATCAAGGCCACATTGGGCAGCTCTTTTACCAAGCAGGGCGGCATTTTTTTTATCATTATAGACTTCAAGCTCTTGGAATCTTAATTTATCTTTAATATTATTTTCATTAATATAATTCTCGACGGTTTTACAATGCGGACAAGTATCGCCGAAAAATAAAATCATTTCCGGTTTATTCGTTAAACGTCCAAGATTGGCCAGCGCCAGAATAACTAATATAATCCCCAGGATTATTATTAAAGTTTTATATTTTTTCATGAGATAAATTTTAGGTTTGGTATTGCTATAATAACATAAAAACATCAAAATCGGAACACGTTTATTGATGGTTTTTTATTTTTTCCGAGATTTCAGCGATAAAATCATCCTTAGAAATGTCGCGAGTTTCTTGAGCGCCGCGGTCGCGGACGGCTAGAGTTGGAGAAGCGGCTTCCTTGTCGCCGATAACTAACATATAAGGAACCTTCTCGTTAACTGCTTTTCTGATTTTATTGCCGACAGTTTCGTTGGCATCGTCTATCTCTACACGAATTCCAGCCTCTTTTAACTCAGCGGCTAATTTTTGGCAGGCGGCTATATGAACTTCAGCCACGGAAACTAATTTAACCTGGACTGGTGATAACCAAACAGGGAAGGCACCGGCATAATGTTCAATTAGCAAACCGATAAATCTTTCAAATGATCCGAATAAAGCGCGATGTAACATGTATGGTTGTTCTTTTTCGCCTTGATTATTAGTGAAGTCCATGTGGAAGCGTTCCGGTAAATTAAAATCAAATTGGAGAGTTGAACATTGCCACTCTCTTCCTAAAGCATCTTTGATTTTGAAATCAAGTTTTGGACCATAGAAAGCCGCGCCACCAATATCTATCTTGAAAGGTAAATTTTTGTTCCTGGCTACTTTCTCTAAGACTTTTTCAGTAAAAGCCCAGCCCTCTTCACTGCCGATATTTTTATCTTTTTTTTCATCGCGAGTTGAAAGATATACGGAAATATTATTTATATCAAAACCGAAAGATTTGTATATAAATAATATAAAGTCAACAACTAGCCCCAATTCTTCTTCAACCTGATCGGCGCGGCAGATAATATGAGCGTCATCTTGGGTAAAACCACGAACACGAGTTAATCCAGATAATTCTCCTTTTTTTTCAAAACGATAGACGGTACCGCATTCTGCCCAACGAAATGGAAATTCTCGATATGAATGTAAGTTATTTTTATAAATTTGGACATGAAACGGGCAGTTCATTGGTTTTAAGAGATATACTTCGGATTCTTTTACATTTTCTTTATTTTGGCTTTCCATTAAGCTTTGTCCAACCTCTATCGGTGGATACATGCTATCGTTATAAAATCCCCAATGACCAGATGTTTCCCATAAAGCCTTGTTGCCAATATGGGGAGTTCTAACTAAATTATAGTCTGCTTTTTCATGTTCACGATACCAAAAATCTTCAATAGTTCGCCAGAGCTTTGCTCCTTTCGGATGCCAGAGTGGCAATCCTAAACCAACCATTTCATCAATATGAAATAAATCCAATTCTTTTCCTAATTTACGATGATCTCTTTTTTCCGCTTCGGCCATCACGCGTAAATATTCATCAAGTTCTTCCTTGGTATTAAAAGCCAAACCATAAATACGAGTCAACATTTTATTTTTTTCATCGCCACGCCAATAAGCGCCGGCTAATTTATCGAGTTTATAGCTACCCGGTTTAAGTTGGTTAGTATTTTCGATATGCGGACCACGGCAAAGATCGGTAAATTTACCGACCGTATAGAAACTGACAATTTTTTCTCCCTGTTCTTTTAAGCCGGCAATAAGATCGGCTTTATAAATTTCACCGGCAGTATTTTCTTCGGCTAAAGCGGTATTAATATCTTTTTCCGCGCGTTCAAATTTAAGATTTTGTTTGATTAAAAACGCCATCTTTTTTTCGATTGTTTTTAAATCCGCTTCGACCAGTTTTACCTCGCCGAAATCGATATCATAATAGAACCCATTTTCAATTGCCGGGCCGATAGCTAATTTAGCGTCTGGCCAGAGCTCTTTAATCGCGTCAGCCATAATATGGGATAAACTATGGCGTTTTACTTCAATACTTACTTCTTCTTTCATATGTTTTTTATAATATTATTTTATTTTTTATTTATTCTTATATTAAGCAAAAATATTATTTTTATCTAACAAAAAATCCCCTCCTAGTAAAAACAAAAAATGTTTTTACCGGGACGGGACTTTTAATTTTCGCTTTTAGTCTCGCGGTTCCACCCGGCTTCCTTATAATAAGGCGCCTCTTTTTTAGCTTTAGGTTTTCACTCGAAAATTATTTTCGACCAAGTTTGGTAGACTTGGCAATCAGCCTTTGTATATCCAGTATAGGTTAATTAATAATATTTGTAAATATACCTTAATTTTTCTTTATTTTTTCTTTAACTTTCCCTTATCCTTTAGCTAAAACAAGGCCATAAATTGCGCCCGCGCCGGCTTTCTTTAAAGTTTCGGCCGCTTCGTTGATCGTTGCGCCGGTGGTAACAACATCGTCTATTAATAAAATATTTTTTCCTTTAAGATTTTCCCCCGACCACGTAAAAGCATTTTTTATATTTTCTAAACGGTCATTTTCATTTAAGCTCGCCTGGGTATTTTGTTTTCCTTCGCGCTTTAAATCAGAATTAAATTTATAAGCGAAATATTTGCTGAATTCGCGCGCTAAAATTTCTGCTTGATTGAAACCGCGCCAACGGAGACGTTTAGCAGTTAAGGGAATTGGAATTACTAACAGGTCGGTGGGAATTTTATTTTTCATTTTATCTTGTTTAATCTCATTTTGTTTAGTCTCTTCTTGGAAATTCCAAAAAGTAATTAAAAAACGCGCTAGAATATTTCCTAACGGTTTCATAAAGCCATATTTATATTTTTTGATGAGATTTTTAAGGAGTTTGTCTTCGTAATCACCGGCAATGAATATTTTTTCTAAAGAGGGAATTTTTAAATTAGATTCGGCTTGTTTCATCTCTGACGAATCATTGAATTTTATTTGGCGGAAACATTTTTGGCATAAATATTCTCCTTCGGCTTGGCAATTAAGGCATTCAATCGGAAAAAAAAGATTAAGCAAAATGCCGCGTAAATTTTTATATAGATTTTTCATCTTTTATAGGTTCACTTTATACTTTTATA
>CAYIZF010000035.1:0-5556 GCA_964367825.1 uncultured Gammaproteobacteria bacterium
GAAAAAAAATAGCATGCAAAAGAAAATGAGCGCACAGAAGTATCTCGGGGAAGTTATTATTAATATTGAAGAGGTAAAAAAAGCCAGTAAATATCTTGAAGTTTTCGGTATAAAAAAATCGGCTGATTATATTTTTTATTTTTTATTAGTCCACGGTTTGCTTCATCTCGTCGGCTATAATGATGAGAAAGAAGCAGAACGTTTAAAAATGCTTAGTTTGGGGGAAGGATTTTTAGAAGAATGGCTGTAGACCTTGATTTCGCGGAAGGCAGAGGAACCGAACCTCATTTTATAACTTTATAAAGTTTCTAGCTTTTTGACTAACTTTATAAAGTTTGCTGGCAGATATGTTATAATATTAATATTTAGATATAGTAAAAGTTAGATCATGTCCATTATCCGCTCGACAACTGATAAAAAAATTAAGGCCATTTTTACGGCGGCCGGTTTTTTGTTTTTATTTTTTATCGCTTTTGTGCCGAAAGCGGAAGCGGCGACTTCGACAGTTCGTGGTATCGGCTGGCTCGGTGAAACTTATCGTCAAATTTATTTTAATTGTTTAGATGATGTATCGGGTGATCGGCTCGATTACGAAGGTAATCTTTATAATTTTCCGGAACCGCGCGGTTTTCACTTTTTTGTTAATCCTTGCCAAACTGGAATGCAACATGCCGTTTATATTGATGATAATGGAAATTTTTCGGGGCAGGCTTGGAATTCAACTTTAAATTTTATTTCTTTTGCCGGGACGCAAACCCCGCCGGATAATTACAGTTCGACTAATTCTCATTGTCCAAAAACTTGTAACTCGAGCAATGGCTGCTGGGCATGTTATAACGAATCTGATCAAAAAGTTTATGGTTGGGCACGAATCGATTTAAACGGGGAATGGATTAGACTTGATAGCGGTTTAGAACCGGCGCCGGTAAGTTTGCAGAGTTGCGATTTATCGGCTTCAGTTTTTCCCGGACACGGAATTCAGTCCGGTGATTTTGTCGGCTATGCCGCCGCTTATTCCGGAAATACTAGCTTTACCAGCACACTTAGCTTTAATTGTGAAAGTGAATTAGGCGGAAGCGTTTGCGAGGAGAGAAATTATAAAGTTTATATTAGTAATTTAACATTAGGTCGATTATCCGCTCCGAATTGGACTTACGCGCAGGCTTGTAATAATGCGCTTGGCGCGACTTTAAGATGGTGTAAAAGAAGCGGTACGCAAACCGCTTATGAAGTAATGGTTAATACGAGTAATACGCCGAATCCGGCGACGGCTGTTTGCTGGTCGGGGAAAAAATATTCTGATTATGCAACGCAATATAATTTTCCAAATTCTGATTGCGCGTCGTTAAGTTATAATACGAATTATTATTGGTGGGTGCGCGCTTATGATGAAAATAATGTCGCGACCGATTGGTATCAGTATAATACTAATTCGATAAGTGACACGGACAGCAATTCGGACGGAAACGCTTTGACTTTTACGACCTTTAAGCATAATTTCCCCAGCCCTTTTATCACGTGGGATCCGCTTAACCCGATAGTCGGCACCAGCACTTTATTTTCCGCGCTCGACTCAAAATACTATACAACCGCTCAGCCATCATTACCTCAGTCTTGCGCCGGTAATAATTGCCATTATTTATGGAGTATAAATAAAGGTACTTACGAGATTTCATCGACAACCACGGCGACTACGTCTATTGTTTTTACAAATTCAGTTAAAGGAGCGATTGTTAATTTAGAAATACGAGATAGTGATAGTTATATGTGCAGTCTTTCGACTGCTCCTATGGAAATAAATTATGATTTACCACTTTGGAGTGAAGTTAAAGCAAAATAAAAGAGGTTTTACCTTGATTGAAATGATTACGAGTGTATCGTTAATCGTGATTATCACGGCTATTTTTGCGGCCAATTATCGTTTAAGTAATAAACGGACGGATTTAACTATGACCGCGCAGGCCTTAGTTGGCAATTTTCATGCGGCGCAAAACAATACGCTCGGTTTGATAAAATATGGCGATGAAGTTCCGGCTGGCGGGTGGGGAATATATCTTAATTTAAATAATCCGAACCAATATATTTTATTTGCTGATTTAGATCAGCCGGCAAGCGATGAGCCGGGTAATATTCATGATGCTGATGCTGGTTTTGCGCGTTATGATTCGGAATTTGAAGGAGAAATTAATCTCGGCGCGCGCGTTATTTATTTACCGGAAGGAGTAGAGATAAGTTCGATTAAATCGGATGGCGGAACAAGTTTTGATTCTGCCGATATAACTTTTTTACCCCCTGATCCACGGACATATATTACTGCCGGCGCAAGTTCGCTAGATGCCGTTCAGATTTCTTTGAAAGATATTCGAGGGAATACGACTAAAATTGTTCGAGTTAATTTTTTAGGATTAATTGAAGTTGTCGGCGATAATTTTGAAAAATTTAGTTTTTAAGATTTTATATGATGGCTAAAAAACCGGCTTTTACCCTTATTGAAGTAATCACAGTTTTGCTTGTGATATCTTTAGGTATGGTCGGAACACTGACTTTAATCTCGCAGAATATAAAGAGTCAAAGTGTTAATGAAAAAACAATAATTGCCTACCAGTTGGCCCAGGAGGGAATTGAATTAATTCGTAATTTTCGGGACACCGCTTGGAATAATGGTGTTGATTTTTGTTTTAGTAATAATCCCGATGGGGATGAGATTATAATGGATTACCTTGATGTGGTGCCGTTTACCATATCAAATCAATCAGAGGGCGATTTATATTTTGATGAAAACGGGATGTATCGCCATGGGCTGCTTGGTTTTCCAAAAAGTGGATTTAACCGCGTTATGTCCGTGAAAGCTATCTCAAATGAAATACCGACGACTAAGGTTACAGTTACCGTGGATGTTTCTTGGGAAGATCGTGGTAAACCTTATGTTTATTCTTTAGAAACACAACTTTATGATTGGAAATAAAAAAGGATTTACTTTAATAGAAGTTATGGTTTCAGTGGTTTTATTTACCATGATTATTATGTCGGTTACCAGTATTTTTAAGATGGCTATTGATGCTCAGCGCAACGCTATTGCCACACAAAATGTTCAAGAAAGTTTAAAATATTTTTTTGAAATTACCGGCAAAGAGATGCGGATGGCGGTTAAAAATAATGGTGATTGTGATACGGCGATTGTGCCGATCGGTTCGATTTTTGGTTTAGAAACAAATTCATATGGTGACACGCTTTATTTTAAAAATTATGCCGGAGAATGTGTTAGTTATTTTTTAGAAAAAGATTATAACAATGTTTTGCGTTTTGCTGTTTCGCGTCAAAAAGGAAGTGTACGGCAAGTTGATTTTATTTCTCCAGAAAAAATTAGTATAAACAGTCTGCATTTTGTTTTAAGAAGTGGCGGGGTATATATTTTTCAACCGCAGATTACGATGAATATGTCCGCCAGCGCCGCGAGTAGTTCTAAGGTTCAAGCAGATATGACTTTGCAGACTAGTATAAGTTCTCGGTATTATAAGGAAAATTAAAGTTTTTATGTTGGATATTTTTAAGAAAAAATTTAATAGAAATAGGCTTGTGGTACCAGATAAATCTGGTAGCGCTTTGGCTTTAACCATGTTTATTTTAGCCGGGATGTTAATAGTTGCCATGAGCGGTTCAACCGTTATTTTAATTGGTTTAAAAGCGGGCGGAATTCAGGCGCAATCGGCTAAGGCTTATTATAATGCGGAATCAGGCGCAGAGAGAATTCTTTGGGAATTAAATGAGAATAGTTTTACTTTGCCAAGTTTTTCACTTACTGAACCGACAATTGAAGAACCCTTAGAAGAGGGGAATTATGAACTTTATTATTCTAATTTTGACCCGATTATTTTTACTTCCGTCGGGGAATTTCAGCAGACAAAAAGAAGCGTGCAAATAAGGTTATAGTGGGTGGAAATTGTTCGCTCACCGAGCGAACAATTGAATTGAATTTTTGTTGAAATAATGCTATAATTTAAGTAGCTAATTAGTTTATTTTTACTTTTTATTGGCTAAAATATGGAAAAATTTGCCAAAAAAAGACCATATTTATTTTGGTCGACAAATAATTACAAAAATTTGTCTTCAGCCGTAGTTTTAGAGAATACTTTAAACTACGGGAATTTTGACGATGTAAAGGAAGTTCTAAAACTTATTGGTTTGAAAAAGTCAGCTGCTATTTTTAAGAAACAGATTTCCGGCAAGCGTATTAATTATCGCCCGGAAATAGTTAATTATTTCAAGCTTTATTTTAAAAAGTATGCCCGATAATCTGCATGTTGAAATTTTAAATGATAAACAGCGGAAATTATTGCCTTGGTTGCGTGAATTTGCCACTGATTTTGGTTTGGTCGGCGGAACGGCTTTCGCCTTGCAAATTGGCCATCGTGAGTCAATCGATTTTGATTTATTTTCTTGTAAAGAGTTTGACAATTTGCGTTTGCAAAAGATGATTTTAAAAAAGAAAAAGATTGAGCATGTTTTTGTTGATCATCAAGGAGAACTGACTGTATTGATTGAAGGGGTTAAGGTCACTTTTTTATATTACCCTTTTAAAATAAAATTTTCTCAACCCATGGCTAGTTTTATTAAAATGCCGAGTTTGTTAACTCTGTCCGCCTTAAAAGCCTATGCTCTCGGACGACGGGCAAAATGGAAAGATTATGTTGATTTATATTTTATTTTAAAATATTATTATTCGTTAGAAAAGGTAACGGCTAGGGCCGCAAAAATATTTGGTCACAGTTTTAATGAAAAAATATTCCGTTCGCAGTTAGCCTATTTTAAAGATTTGGATTATTCAGAATCTGTTCTTTTTCGTCCGGATTTTTCTGTCTCAGAAACAGAAATTAAGAAGTTTTTAACGACTGCCAGTCTTAAGAAATAGAGCAAAATTTACAATACGATAGGGCATAGAGGAGAACCGCCAAAAAGGGCGGTTTTTTCCTTGGCATGAATATAAAAAAATGATATAATTTAATCATCAGATTTTTATAAAAGAAAGCTGAAAAATACATAATTTAATGTCCGAGATTTTAGGACAAAAAGTTAAAAAAATCTTAACCGCTTTTTTAATATGCGGGTCTTTTTTGTTTATTTTTTTCAGCAATAGTGTTTTAGCTTTTAATACTCTAGAAACTTATCAAAAAGCAGTTAATGGTACTTTAACTTCCGCCGAATGGAACGGTTTGCTTTATGATTCTAATGGCGTCGCCGGAAATGGAGATTTTGTTAATACCTGGTTGCCGGCGAAAATGAATGGTCCTTTAGGTATTGCAACTAGTCCAACCGCCGGGATTTCTCTTGATGTTAATGGTATTATCCGCGCGAGCAGTAAAGTTTTAGTTATTGGTTCAAATCCGGTTATTGGTATCGGTGATGCTAATCCGGCTAATACACTTTCGGTTGTGGGAAATATTTCCGGTAGTGAATCTTTGAAAATTTCTAGTAGCACAGCCGCTAATTGGATTTATGGCAGACTTGGTGTTGGTCATGGAACTGCTGGCACTTCTAAATTTGCTGTTAATGGCAACG